>CAJMMY010000019.1 GCA_905214605.1 uncultured bacterium
GGTCCGGAACCGTTTTCTTTGCCGGGTGTAATCTTCGGTGCGTATTCTGCCAGAACCATGAAATCAGCAGAGGAAAAGCGGGAAAAGCCGTCACCCGAGACGAGCTGCGGGATATTCTTCTCCGGCTGCGGGACCAAGGGGTTCACAACATCAATCTGGTCACGCCCAGTCACTACGTTTCCGTGATTGCAGACGTTCTGGAGCGGGTGGATTTGGGCATTCCCGTGGTGTGGAACAGTTCCGGCTACGACAGCGTGGAAAGCCTGCGGCAGCTGGAGGGCAAGGTGCAGATTTATCTGCCGGACTTCAAATATGCCGACCCGGAGTTGGCGCGAACCTACTCCGCCGCGCCGGATTATCCGGAGGTTGCTCTGGCTGCCATTCAGGAAATGTATCGTCAGACCGGACCGTATCGGTTGGACGAGGATGGCATGATGCAGCAGGGTGTGCTGATTCGTCATCTGATTCTCCCGGAGCACCCCAAAAACACGAAGGACGTGCTCCGTTTGGTTTCCGAAACCCTGCCGAAAGGCACATTTTTGTTCAGCCTTATGAGCCAATACACCCCTATGCCCGGCTTGGAGGCTTGGCCGGAGCTGACAAAAACCGTCACCCCCGCCCTCAGCGAATTCTGTTACCGCTATACGCTGCGCTGCGGCATTGAGGACGGATTCTATCAAGACGTCTCCGCCGCAACCGATGAAATGATTCCCGATTTTGACCTGACTGGGGTATGAAAAATACCTGTATTCCTTTTTACCAGGGAATACAGGTATTTTATTATATTTTATTATTATGTGTGCAGTCGGTCCATCATTGCACCGGCATGCTCCATCAGAAATTCCGCAAAGCGCCGGGCTGCAAAGGACATCGTATCCCAATTCCGCCACACCAACGCAATGGTACGCTCCGGTTTCTCCCGAATGGGCACTGCTTTCAGACCGCCCTCGAATCCGCCGATTGCCATACGATACATAGCCGACACACCCAATCCCTGACGGACCATTTCCAAAATGGAAAAGTCGTCATATACCTCATATTCCACATGGGGCATCAGCTTGCAAGCCTTGAATGCGTTCATGCAAACACTGTAATCGCCCTCATCCAGCAGAATAAACGGCTCCTCTGCCAACTGCTGCAAGGACACCTCGTTTTGCGCCGACAGTCGATGCTCCGGTGGCAGAATGGCCATCATATCGTCCCGCCAAAGAACCTTGCCGTCCAAATTGGTAATAATATCCGGGTTGGTGAATCCAAAGTCTACCGTACCGTCCAATACCCACCGGGCAATGCCGGTGTAGCCGCTCTGCTGCAGCACAAATCTGGTACCGGGATAGATTTTTTTAAAATCCTTCATCAGCTGCGGCAGCAGATTGCGGCTGACGCTGGTAAACGACCCAATGCGAATGGTGCTGTTTTCCAAGCCTGCATCTCCATGTGCTTTTTATCCAAGGCATTCTCCGCGCCCACAATGGCCTGAAAATAGGCGTAGTAATCCCGGCCGTCGGAAGTCAGAACCATGCCGTCCCGGCGCCGGTCAATCAGCACCGTACCCAGCTCCTGCTCCAACGTTTTCACCGTCTGGCTCACCGCCGATTGGGAGTATCCAAGCTGTTCTGCCACGCGGGTAAAGCTACCGCTTTCCACCACTTTGCAAAAAATTCCGTATTTAGAAATCATTTCTTTTTCTCCATAAGCAACACTTATGTTTACATTATAAAGATTCGTTTTACTAATGTCAATACTCCTGCTATAATCAGCGATGTCCACAGGTGGGATACAAATCTTGACAAAAATCGAGGCGATAGACATGCGTGAAATGATGACAATTTCTCCCGCAAATGCAGGTACCCATCATACCCGTTCTGTCATGGCAGAGGGCTTTCGCGATGGTGTTCCCATCGGTCTGGGTTATTTGGCCGTGTCTTTCTCTCTGGGCATTGCAGCAAAGGGCGCAGGTCTGACCGCATTTCAGGGTCTTCTGGCCAGTCTGCTGAACAATGCTTCTGCCGGCGAATATGCAGGCTTTACCCTGATTGCCGGCAATGCCGCCTATTTGGAACTGGCAATGATTACGTTGATTGCAAACGCACGATATCTGCTGATGAGCTGTGCTTTGAGCCAGCGGTGCGCACCGAATATGCCGCTGCATCATCGGCTGATTCTGGGTTTTGATATCACCGATGAGCTGTTCGGCATTACCATTGCCCGTCCGGGATATCTGGACCCGTATTACACATACGGCGCCATTTTAGCCGCTGCGCCCTGCTGGGCAGGCGGAACCGCTCTGGGTGTAATTGTGGGCAATCTGCTGCCCCTGCGGGTGGTCAGCGCGTTCAGCGTTGCGCTGTTCGGTATGTTCCTGGCTGTGATTGTTCCCCCCGCAAAGGAGAACAAGGCTGTGTGCATCGCCGTGCTGTGCAGTTTCGCCGCAAGCTTTGCCGCATCGGTACTGCCGGTTGTGAGCACACTGTCCGACGGCACCCGGACCATCATTCTGACGGTTGTGATTTCCGCCGTTGCTGCTGTTTTTGCACCGGTGAAAACCGACTCCACCAATTCTAAAAGTGAGGCCCATTGCTGTGCAGCATAACGTCTATCTGTATCTGGCTGTGATGGCCGGCGTTACTTATGCCATTCGGGTTTTGCCCTTGACTTTGATTCGCAAGCCCATCACCAACCCGTTTTTGCAGTCATTTCTTTATTACGTTCCCTATGTCACCTTGGCTGTGATGACTTTCCCGGCCATTCTCAACGCAACTCAATCTCCCATTGCCGGCGCGCTTGCGCTACTGGCGGGCTTTATTGCCGCCTGGTGCGGCGCGGGATTGTTCCCGGTGGCGGTTTCCTGCTGCGTTGTGGTGTTCGTTTCGGAACTCTTTCTTGTTTGATACCACTCACCTTTCATACATTCATTATTACACGAAAACTTCGCAGTTACCTCTCTGCGGAGTTTTTGTGTTTTTTGAATATACATCGCGGCCTTTTTGTCGGTTGCAATCCGGCTGCAACTCTCCTATAATAAATATAGATATTTCCAATGAGGAGCAAATAGTATGACCCTGACATTTTTTAACGGCGTCACGCTGACTGTTTACGAGCTGCTGTTTATTTTCTTCATTTACGGCTTTCTCGGTTGGTGCAGTGAGGTGGCGTTCGCAACCTTGAAAAGCGGTTCCTTCGTCAACCGCGGCTTTTTGAACGGCCCCATCTGCCCCATTTACGGCTTTGGCATGGTGGTCGTGGTGATTGTCCTGACCCCGCTGACAGAGAACATTCTGGTGCTGTTTCTCGGCTCTATGCTGCTGACCACCGTGTTGGAATACTTCACCGGGTGGATTCTGGAAAAGCTGTTCCATGCCAAATGGTGGGATTATTCGGAGCGCAAGTTCAATCTGAAAGGCTATATCTGTCTGGAATTTTCCATTCTCTGGGGGTTGGCTTGCCTGAGCATTATGCAGATTCTGCAGCCCATCATTATGAATTTTATTCATTGGATTCCCCACACCGTGGGTCTGGTGGTTCTGGCAGTCTGCACCGCGTCCGGTCTTGTGGACTTGGGTGCAACCATTGCCGCAATCCGCGGTCTGCAAAAACGGCTGCAGGCGCTTACGAAGCTGGCCGGTGAAATGCATGATCTGTCCGATGACATCGGCGAGGGCATTTCCGACGCAGTCAAAACCGTTCTGGACCGTACGGAAGACGGCAGAGCGTTCTACAAGGAATTCAGCGAACTGGCGGAAAACAACCGCGCAGAAGAAAAAGCGCTGGCACAGGCCCATCGTCAGCAAGAGCAGCAGATGCTGGACCGCTATCTGGGCGAGCGCAAGGCTGTTCGTGCCGAACGTGCAACGGCCCGTCAGGCCGAGTTCCGTCTGAAACTGGCAGAGACCAAAGCCGGTCAGAAACGTCTGCTGAAGGCTTTCCCCGCATTGAAGGTGGAGCAGGGGCAGGAAGCCGTGGATTCTCTGCGGAAGTTCATGAACGAGCCCAAGAAGAAATAATCCGTTTACGCGAAAGGTCCCGGAACATTCCGGGACCTTTTTTGCTGTCTCTACTGCCGCATACATAAAAAATTCCACCGACACCGAAGTGTCAGTGGAATGAAAGTTTATCATCGGATTCGCCTTAGACGTTTTTCGTATTTCCCTCGCCGGCTGCCATTTTGGTCACACCGGATTTGTCCAGAACGCCGTACAGCGCCAGACCAATCACCAGACCAATCACGCCCTGCACTGCGTTGGCGGGAACGCTGGCTGCTGCTGCCAGACCGTAACCCAGCAGAGTGCTTTCATAAGCGAAGTAGCCGAACACCATAATGATTTCTGCCAAAACACCGCTGATGACGCGCATGACAAAGCTGCCGTTGGTTTTCGTCACCACAACCCATGCCACCAGAGACATGCAGCCCTTGATGAGCAGGGTACCGGGCACATAGGTCATATAGCCGTTAATCAGGTCTGCCATGGCGGAACCCACGCCGCCTGCAAAGAAACCGTATGCCGGTCCCAGAATCCAGCCGCTGACCAGAACCATGACATCGCCCAGATTCACATATCCGTTGGTATCCGGAGTCGGTACCTTAATAATCATCGTCGCAACCGTAGTCAATGCAGCCAACAGCGCCGTAACCACCAGTTTATGAACTTTATTGTGTTCCATAATTCTTTCTCCCTTGCTTTTTTTGGATAGGTGTATTATAGTAAATTCTGGTCTTGTTGAAATGTCCAATTTGATATAATTTTATATGACCAGTTTGGAGGGTATTAGATGCTCACCTATTCGCTGTCCCCGGAGGACAAAAGCTGCCTGTACGAGCAGCTGTATTGCCACATTAAAAACGACATCATCAGCGGAAAATTGTCCGCCGGAGAAAAACTGCCCTCGAAACGAAAGCTGGCGGAAAATCTGCACATCAGTGTGATTACCGTGGAAACCGCCTACAATCAGCTGGTGGCAGAGGGCTATTTGAACGCACGGGAAAAGCGGGGATATTTTGTTGCCCATACCGAGGATTCTCTCCCCGCCGTCCGTCAGCCGCTGACCCTTGCCGAGCCGGAGCCGCAGCAATATTTTATGGATTTCAAAACGAACCATATTCAGGGGGAGCAGTTTCCCTTTTCCCTTTGGGCGCGGCTGATGCGGCAGGAGCTGTTGGAGCAGGAGAAAAAGCTGCTACAGCCCCAGCAATATAACGGCGTCCCGGAGCTGCGGCAGGCAATCGCCGAGTATCTTTCCCGCGCCCGGGGCATTTCCGTCTCTCCGGCGCAGATTTTGGTCGGCTCCGGTACGGAATATCTGTATAATCTGTTGATTCAGCTGTTAGGGCGGGATAAGGTTTACGGTGTGGAAAATCCCGGGTATCAGAAAATTGCCAATATTTATCAAGCCAACGACGCCCAATACCGCCCCATTCGGGTGGACCGCAGCGGCTTAAATTTGGAGCAGCTGCAGCAATCGGACGTGGATATTCTTCATATCTCCCCCTCTCATCACTTCCCCACCGGCATTGTCACCCCAATCGGCCGGCGGCAGGAATTGCTGAAATGGGCGGCAGAGCAGCCGGGTCGATATATCATCGAGGACGATTACGATTCGGAGTTCCGATTCTCCGGTCGGCCCATTCCCACCTTGTTCAGCATTGACGAAAACGAAAAAGTGATTTATATCAATACCTTTTCCAAGACAATTGCCCCTTCCATTCGAATTTCTTACATGATTTTCCCGCCCTCGCTGATGGAAACATATCGAGAGAAATTGGGCTTTTACAGCTGCACAGTGCCCAGCTTTGAGCAATACACTTTGGCAGCTTTTATTCAGCAGGGTGCCTTTGACCGGCATATTTCCCGCATGAAAAAGCAATACCGCACCTTGCGCGATGCGGTAATTGACGCCATTCGACAAAGTCCTCTGGCAGACAAAAGCAGAATTTACGAAGAAGATTCCGGCCTGCATTTTCTGCTCCGGTTAAACACCGAGAAAAGCGACGAGATTCTGGCGCAAGCTGCCTTGGAGCGTTCCATTCGAATTTCCTGTTTGTCGGACTACCTCTACCGCCCGGACCCGCAATATGAACACATGCTGGTCATCAACTACACCGGCATTGATGTTCAGCGCTTGCCGGAAACCCTGCGCCGTCTGGCTGAAATTCTTTAAAAACGCAAAAAATCGGACCGAACCTGCTCGCAATGAGCAGATGCGGTCCGATTGCCTTTATTGCAGCAGCGATTGAATTTCCGCCAATGTGTTCAGGAAGTAGACCCCCTGCAATTTTTCCGCAGAAGCCAATCCCATGTCCATCATGTGGTCTATCAGCGCTTTCAAATGATCATAGTAACCGTTCAGATTGTAAATAATCAGCGGCTCCGTCACATGTCCCAAGGTGATTTTGCAAATCACCTCGGAAAGCTCCTCCAAGGTTCCCACGCCGCCGGGAAATGCAATGAACGCATCTCCCAATTCAATCATTTTCGTTTTCCGTTCCGCCATAGTTTCCGTCACATACAAGCGGGTGATTGCATCGTATTCGTACCCTGCGTCAATGAAAAACTGCGGTTCCACGCCGGTCACTTCGCCCCCGGCTTGCAAAACACTTTCCGCCAAATCTCCCATCAAGCCGGATTTCGAGCCGCCGTAAACCAATGCGTTGCCGCTTTCACCAATCCATGTTCCCAACGCCCGCACAGCCGTTTTCAGCGTTTCGTCCTTGCCCTTACTGGACCCCAGATAGACGGTAATATTCATACTCGTTCCTCCCCTTTTTGCAGACGGCAAGCAATATCAATCGTCTGCAGCCGATATCAATATCTGCATTATACACTATTTTCGGGAAATTGCGCTGTTTTATCGGAAAAAGTCATGGCTTTTTCCAAAATTTCTGGTATGATAGAAAAGTCTATACTCGACAAAACACAACGGAATCCAAAGGTTTTTGACTATATGAAACAGATTTTACTCCAGATTCTCTCCGGTGTTGCTACCGCGGGAATCATTCTTTTTGCCGCCCTTGCTCTGGGTCTGAGCGTTCCCATGGCATTTGGCATCTTATGCGGCTCCCTATTGATTTATGCGCTGAGCCGCATCATCGGAAATTTCTTGAATCAACGTGCTTGGTGGGCTAAGATTCAAGGCAATAAAAGCTGGCTGTCCGGAGAGCAGGTTTCTCTCGTGGTCCTGCTGGTGATTGCCTTGGTAGTGGTTTCCCGGCTGCATTCTGACGTACCCGCAAAAAAGGAATCCGTACCCACGCCCGCGGTGTCTGCTGTGCCCACAGCCGCCCCCACACCTACCCCGGAGTCGACGCCCGAGCCTACCCCGGATACCGCCGCCCCGGAAGAAATTCCTCAGGCGCTGCTGGATTTCAAGAAAAACTACCCGGAAACCTCAGAATTTGTAAACAACTATCCCAACCGGAAACATTACGATACCATCGACATCACCGACGATGTTGAGAACGGCACCATCCCCTTGTTCCTGCAATGGGACGAGCGCTGGGGATATGAAACCTACGGCAACAACTTTCTGGCCGTCAACGGCTGCGGTCCCACCTGTCTTTCCATGGTGGTCTGCGGTCTGACCGGCAGCACGGAATGGAATCCTCTGGCGATGGCTCAATTCTCCGAAACGCAGGGATATTATCTGCCCGGTCACGGCACCTCATGGGCGCTGATGTCCAGCGGCGCGCAAACATTGGGATTGAATATCAGCTATCTGCCCATCAGCGCCGACGCAATCCGGCAGGCTTTGACCAACGGTCAGCCGCTGATTTGCTCCGTGGTCCCCGGTGATTTCACATACGTGGGGCACTTCATTGTGCTCACCGGATTGGACAACGAGGGCCGGGTCCTGCTCAATGACCCCAACAGCCCGCTGCACAGCGCAAAGCACTGGGAAATGGACACTTTGCTGCCGCAAATCAGCCAGATTTGGGCCTATTCCGCCGCATAAAGTACAAATCCGTAAAGGAAAAACCGACAGAATGACGATTCTGTCGGTTTTTGTACGTATTGCATAGTTTTTCTTTCACAGCCCTTGACTTTTTCGCCTTATTGGCATATATTGTAAGCGGATAAAGGGTTCAAAGGCGGACTGTTTATCACAAAGGACCATTGCCGTGATATTTCAAAGGGGGAATCGTTATGGCATTTTTCGTGTTGGGAACCATGGTATATCTGGGCGTCATTTCTGTGATGTTCTATCAGGGTGTACACGAGCACTGAGGGCTCCGTAATTTTACTGAAAAAGGATTGCCGGTACAATGGCGTACCGGCAATCCTTTTTTATTCGTCCTCTAAATCTTCCGGCGACAGAATCAGCTTACTGGCCCAAACCGGAACCTTTGGGTCCGACACGCCGTCATCCAAAAAGACAAATGCCGTGGGATACTGCGGCGGCTGCGCAGGAAAAGCACCTTTGCCGTCGGTGAAGTAAATCAGTCCGCCCAGATTGGTCAGCTCTTTCTGTGCAATCAGCTCGTCCACATATCGGAACACCGGTCGGAAGTCCGTACCGCCGAAACCGTGCAGCTGCATGGTTTCCAGATAGCGGTCAAATTCTTCCGTATCGGTGATTTTTTCATCTTCCTGAATCTCCGCGTCGCACTGAATGATATGGATATTCACCCGGGAGGCAAAGCTCTCCGCGCTTTTCAGCAGGTTGTAGGTTTTCGTCATAAACTGCTGCACCGTTTTTCCGGATACCGAGCCGGACGTATCAATGGCAATCACAAACTCCCGCACCTGATAAATATCCTGATACTCCAAGGGTTCAATCAATGGAAGATTGTCATACAGCTCCAGACCATAGGTGTAGTAAATATAATCAAACTCCTGGTCATTCAGTTTCAGACACTCATTCAGTGCAGAAAACTGCCGCAAAAACGTCCGGTAATCGTATTTTTCCCGATTCACCGCGCCAAGATTCTGCACCAGACTTCCTGCCCGTTCGCCCCATTGGCGGTTGGCGGTTTCCAAATCCACCTGCGTCCGGCGGCTGATTTCATTCCAGTCCTGCTCGGTTTCTTCCCGGTCTCCCTGCCGCCCGGCCAAACGGCTGGTATCGTCGGAATTGGGGCTGCCGCTGCCGGTCTGGTCCGGTGCCCGGCGGGTATCGCTGCCGCTTTCTTCTCCCTCGCCCTCCGTAGCGCTTTTTCCCCGGATATACCAGATGTCATGGTCGTCTGCCAGAAAGGATTCCCGCAGAGCGTGAATTTCGCCTTTGGAGAGATTTCGGTCCAGAAAATAGCGGTAAATCTTTTCCGCATTCAGGACGGTCAGTTCCTCTTTCAGCTGTCCAATCAGCGCCGTCTGCGCCGCCGCCCGGGTGGTCTGTGTGTCCGGCAATGCCAGCTCGTTGATTACATTTTCCACCGCGATATCGCAGGACAAATCCCACAAATCCACATCCACCAAGGTATGAATAAACGGGTGGTGAAAAATGCAATGCAGCGTGGTATGGAGATAATCCCGCACCGGTACCTCTCGCCCTTGACGATACAAGGTCAGCACATGGCGGGGATTGTAATACAGATTCTGCCCATCGGTGGCAATGGTATCCGTAATTTTCACCGGCGTCTGTACGAATTTGCACAGCGCCGCGTCCAAAAAACGGAGATTCACCAGCAGCACATTCCGAGAAAGGTTCAGAATGTCCTTTGCCAGCTGTTCCGCTTGTTGTTTTTGATACGTTGATTCATCTATCATTACAATTCAAATTCCTTGTCAATGTCGTTCCAAGCATCGTCTTCTGCATGGGGTTGGGCAAATTTATACTCCAGCAAAAATGCCACCGCCTCGGTATTTTTTGCCGTCTGCGCCTGTTCCAGATAGTCCGTCAACCCTTCCTCGGTCAGCAGACCCCGCTGTGCAAAATAGCGCAGCGGCTCCGAAAACCGGCAGCGAATGGATTGCTCCATCAATTCCGATACGTGCTCCGCGGCGTATGCCTCATATTCTCCGGCGGTTTCCCCGTACAATTCCGGGAAGGAGCAATACCCCAAAGCACCGTTCAGCTGCATCTGTTTGGATTCCAGCTGCTCCATAGGTACCAACGGCAAAATGCATCGAGCGGTTCGGTCGATAATCGGGTCTTCTACCTCCCGCACCCCCATCGCCCGCACTTCCCGCAGCGCATCGCAGCCGTAAAACGCGTGGAATTCGATTTTCTCCACTCGGTCGGGAATTTCTACCTTCCGCAGGCTGCTGCAATGGATAAAGGTGCTGTCCCGCAGAATTTTCATTTTCCCCGGCAGCCGCACCTCCGGCAGACTTTCACACCCGGAAAAGGCATACATATCAATCCGGAGAATGCTGTCCGGCAGCACCACCCGGGTCAAGCCGGAGCAGCCGCTGAACGCACCGTATCCCACATCAATGGCGCCATCTGGAATGGCCACGCTCCGCACCCGGGTCTGGTTGCGGAACACATAACCGCCCACGTCATAGATAAAGTCCGGCAGCACCACGTCTCCACCTTCGCCGTAATAGCCCCGGAGAACGCCGCCGTCTAACCACAAACTGCTGCCCATGGCTTACAGCTCCAACCGGTCCAGCTGAGAGAGAATCTCCTGCTGACGCTCGTAAAACAGCAGTTCTTTGTTATGGGCAAAGTACTCCTTGCAGCCATAGCGGCCGATAAATGCGGCGCAATTTCCGCTGACCGTCAGCTCCGTGACCAAAATCAGAATTTCCTGTCCCTCCGGGAAAACCTCCTCGCAGAATCGGAAGAGATTGCTCATTTGCGCGGAAATATGCTTTGCCTCGGACTTCATAGCCGCTACCCGGCTGTCAAAATCCGCTTTCAGTGCGGCAAATTCCGGGTTGGTCTGCAAAATTCCCCGGTACTGCTCCAGAATCCGAATCACCTGCAGCTTTGCTGTCAGATCCCCGTGGGACAACGCGCCGGATTTCTTGCCGTTCTGAATTTCTTCCCGCAGGGTCTGCATCTGCGCTTGCAGCAGAAAATCCAATTGGTCCGCCGGCTGAGATTTCAGGTCTTTCAGAATGGTCAGCACCTGCTTAAGCTGCGATTCCGTTTCCATGCTCTCCCCGGTTTTCCGGTTCATTGCGTCCATCAGCAGACCAAGCAGGGACAGTCGCTCGTCAAATCTTGCGTCCACCGCACGATGCTTGATATCCGCCGTTGCACGGCCCTCCAGAATTTCATCCACCTGATA
>CAJMMY010000020.1 GCA_905214605.1 uncultured bacterium
GGTTCTAGTGTCCACTCCGGACGTGCGGGTTCAAGTCCCGCCTCGCGCACCAAAAAACCTTGAAAGCATTGTGCTTTCAAGGTTTTTTCTTTCCAGAATTTTAAATCTACCCTTTGGAAAAGGAGATTGAGCAACAATGAAAAAGAATCAAAAAGGCTTTACGCTGATGGAAATGCTGATTGTGGTTGCCGTCATTGCCATTTTGGTGGCTGTGGCAATCCCGGTGATGAATGCCCAGATGCATAAGGTAAAAGTGCGAACCGATTGGGCGAATTTGCGGTCGTACTACGCGGAAATTCAGACGGATTATATGCTTACCGGAAAAGAAAATCCTAAGGTTAAGTACCCGGGTACTACTCCAGGTAGTGATTTTTATTCTATAACTTTTTTAAACGGACAAACCGTGAAGTTGCAAGCAGGAGGCTATACGGCTAGTTTTCATGAAGGAAAAGGCTACAATATAGCATATGAATGTGATAAGCATCACCCTGAATGTGATTTGACATTAGGATAATCCCGCAACTTCCAACTCCATAAACAATAAAAGGCTCCCTTGCCAGGGAGCCTTTTTGCATGTCTGCCTATGAAATTAAGGGGTGCTGCTTTGGGAGTTCTTGACTGCGTTGGCGTATTCCGGTTTTTTCAAAGCCGTTAGATAGGCATCGTAAGCCTCTTTCAGAGAACTGTACTGCTGACCATTTTTCAGAACAGCCTTGTACCCGTTTTGGTTAAGGTGTTTCGAAATAGCTACATACTTTTCGCCTTTGTTCGGATTGGTATTCTTGGTCCGCTCATCGGTTGTGGTCTCGGAAACGTAGAATTTTCCGTCAGTGGTCTGGACAATGACGGGGATTTTCACATTAGCGCCCACGTTGTTTGTATTCAGAGACGTCCAGTAAAGATAACGTTCTGTTTTATGATCTTCGCGACCGTTGCCCAGAAAAGCCCATGTGCAATCCGGCTGAGACAAAAGGCTGTTGGCATTTTCCGTCTTTTCCAGCACTTTCTGAATGTCCGGAATATATGCGGAGCCGGGGCACCGTGAATCAAACTCGAAGTTGTCGGTAGTTTTCATCTTACCGTCTTTCCAGAACTTGGCCTCGTACAGCACAGAGTCAAAAAACTTGTCGATCTTGGTGTCAAAGCCGCCGCCCCAATCCAACGTAACGCCATTATCGGTGTAATACACCTTGCAGCTGCCGCCGGCTTTTGGGGTGCCAATCCACCGGGGGCTGCCTGCGGTGATGCCGCCGATGCTGATGGTGCCCGGAGTCTGCCAACCGCCTTGTTTCTGGGTCAAAGATACCGTTTCCGTGGTTTTGCTGCCGTCCAAAAGCGCAGCAAGGGACACCTTTCCGTAGGCGCTCCGTACGTTGGCCAAATCCGTGGCCTCTCGGGAACGCTCCAGAGAAGATGTAAACGTGGGAATGGCTACGGCCACCAACACCGCGATGATGACGACCACAATCAGCATTTCCATCAATGTAAATCCAGTTTGTAAGCTGCGGGGGTTTGATTTTTTTCTGTTGCTCATGTATTTATCTCACGACCGGGTTGCAGGGTTCAATGTTTAATAATATGCGTATTGGGTGGGTTTTCGTTTGTATTTGATGCCGGACACAATGCCCATGGCGGCATACATGGAAACGATGGAAGAACCGCCGTAACTGAAGAACGGCAGGGTAATGCCGATCACGGGGGTGATGCCCATGCACATTCCGGTGTTCTCAAACATCTGGAACAGCACGCTTGCGGCAACACCGAAACAGACCAGCATACCCAGCAGGGTGCCGGACTTCATGCCTACATAAATGCAACGCAGGGCAATGGCGGTCAGCAGAATGAACACCAAGGAGCAGCCGATGAATCCGGTTTCCTCGCCGATGACGGAGAAAATAAAGTCCGTATGCTTACCGGCGCGGTCGGATTGGCTCTGGGGACCGTTGAACAGACCTTTTCCCGCAAACTGACCGGAGGCCAGTGCGATTTTACTCAGGTTGGCCTGCCAGTTTACGGTGCTGTTGTCCGGATCGATGCTGGGAATATAGGGCACCAGCAGACGGTCCTTCTGGTAATCCTGCAGCACGTGGGTCCACGCAAAGGGCATCACCGCCAGAATGCAGGCGAAGCCGATGACAAACCAGTACCATTTGAATCCGGCGGCAAACAGCATCACCAGGAAAATGATGAAGAACACCGTTGCGCTGCCCAAATCCTTGGAAGTGATCAGCAGCAGACCGAAAATCAGACCGAAATGCAGCGCCAGCTGCACCGCGGAGGGGAGGGCATTCAGATCCTGTTTCGTTTTCAGATAGGAAATATGCTTGGCCATCACCACGATGTATGCAATTTTAATGACCTCGGAGGGCTGCACGCCGATGCCGAAGAATCGAATCCAGCCGTTGTTGCCGGTTTCGGAGTCGCCGGTGCCGAACAGCACCAGCAGCACCAGTAAAGCCAGATTGAACACGCACAGCATGGGCCAGTTGTCCGCCAACGTGTCGATGTCAATATAGGTAAACAGCACATACATGCCCAAGCCCAGCAGAAATGCAATAATCTGCACATAGACCTGCTTTAAGCTGCCGGTGGACGCCGTTGCGCTGGAAACAATCGTAATGCCGAACACCGTACTGATGACGCACAGCGCCAGCAGCACCAAATCTGCCCGGGCAAAAAAGTCCTTGGCCAGCGAAGTTACTTTTTTCAAAATTCCGCTCCTTTCGTGGAAACAGACACTTTATTTAAAAATCAGTATTGTGTACAATATAGCACATTCCATTTTTCACGTCAATTTTGAATTTGAATTTCAAATTACAACAAATTCCCGGAACCCCTTTACGTTTGTGAAAAAATAGGGTATAATAAGTCGGTTTATGCGTAAAGAAATCGATGTGAGGCATATCGAATGGAATATATCACAAACAATGAAAAAGAAACCGAGGCAATCGGTGAACAGTTTGGCCACCGGGTCAAGGACGGAACCGTTGTGGCCATGTACGGCGACTTGGGCGCGGGAAAAACGGCCTTTGTCCGGGGCATGGCTCGGGGCATGGGCATTGACACCCGGGTGTCCAGTCCCACGTTCACCATTGTGAATGAATATTTGGGCGACCGGACGCTGATTCACTTTGATATGTACCGTCTGGGCAGCGGGGACGAATTGTTCGACATCGGCTGGGAAGACTATCTCAACCGGGGCGCTGTGCTGGCGGTGGAATGGAGCGAAAACGTGGAGGACGCCTTTACCGGAGAGGAAGTGCGGCTGACCATTGAAAAGCTGTCCGATACCGCCCGGAAAATCACCATTGAGGAGGGAGAACATGCGGATTCTGGCATTTGAGTCCACCGCAAAACCGGCCAGTGTTGCACTGTGCGAGGATGACCGGCTGATTGCCCAATCCTTTCAGAATTGCGGCCAGACCCATAGCGTGACCCTGCTGCCTATGGCGCAGGCGCTGCTGACAAACAGCGGCTATACCCTGCAGGATATTGATTTGTTCGCCGTGGCCCATGGTCCCGGCAGCTTTACCGGTGTGCGCATCGGCGTTTCCACGGTAAAAGGTCTTGCG
The DNA here is from genome assembly GCA_905214605.1 of uncultured bacterium. Next base: position 3,573 of record CAJMMY010000020.1, read on the forward strand.
TGGGGCAATGAAAAACCGGCCGTGGGTGTGTCTGCTTTGGAGGCAATGGCGTGGAACGGTACGGCTTTCGGCGAGGGCGCGCTGATTTGCTGCGTCATGGACGCCCGGCGGGAGCAGGTTTATTCCGCGCTGTTTGAGATTCGGCAGGGCGCTCCGGTGCGTTTGTGCCCGGACCGTGCGGTGGCACTGGCGGATTTGAGCGAGGAGCTGCGCGCCGGCGGAAGAACGGCTTATCTGGTGGGCGACGGTACGGAAGTGACCGCGGCTTATTTTGAAAAAGCGGGCGTAGACTGCGTGGCTGCGCCGGAAATGCTCCGGTGGCAGAGCGCATACGGCGTGGCGCTGGCGGCGAGCCGGACGGAGCCTGGCACCGCAGACAGTGTGCTGCCGGTGTATCTGCGGCTGTCACAGGCAGAGCGGGAGCGGCAGGCCCGTATGGAAAAGCAGAAACAATCAGAAAACTGACATAGAGAATAATTAAAAAGGAGAACCGACAATGAGTACTGTACATGTATTTGAGCATCCCCTGATTCAGCACAAGCTTTCAATCCTGCGGGATAAGAACACCGGCGTCAAGGAATTCCGGGAGATGATTAACGAAATTTCCATGCTGATGTGCTTTGAAGTGACCCGGGACCTGCCCGTGGAAGATGTTGAGGTAGAAACCCCCGTTGCAGTTGCACACTGCAAGCGTCTGTCCGGTAAAAAGCTGGCCATCGTTCCCATTCTCCGTGCCGGTCTGGGCATGGTAGACGGTATGGTGCAGATGATTCCCAGCGCAAAGGTGGGCCACATCGGTCTGTACCGCGACCCGGAGACTCTGGAGCCGGTGAAGTATTACTTCAAGATGCCCCCCGATATCGGCGAGCGGGAAGTCATCGTGGTGGACCCCATGCTGGCAACCGGCGGCAGCGCCATCGCAGCTGTGGACTTCCTGAAGGAAGCCGGCGTGAAACGGATTCGCATTATGGACATCATTGCAGCGCCCGAGGGCATTGCTGCTATGCAGAAGGCGCATCCCGATGTGGACATTTACGTGGCTGCACTGGATGAGCGCCTGAACGACCACGGCTATATCGTACCCGGCTTGGGCGATGCCGGCGACCGTATTTTCGGCACGAAATAAGATTTTCAAGCAGATTGAAATGACAAACGGACCTGAAACCATGGGTTTCGGGTCCGTTTTTTATGCAATTGTTTATTCCAACAGAAATCGGGCAAGATTCCGAATAGCCTGATTGGATTTCCGGTTGGGGAACATCTGGAATACGTGCCACATACCGGCGCTGACCTCCAATCGGCAGCGGACCCCGGCAGCGGTCATTGCCTGATGCAGCCGGGCGGAATCGTCGTAGAGAATTTCGTGGTCGCCCACTTGAATCAAGGTTGGCGGGAAATCGGTGAAATCACCGAACAGCGGGGAGAGAAAAGGACTGGACAAATCCTGCCCGGGGGCGTAGGCATTCCGCACGGCATCGATGTATTCCGGTGTGAGCATGGGGTCGATTTCCACGCGCTCCTTGTAGGATGTGCCGGACATGGTCATATCCGTCCACGGAGACATGAGCAGCAGCGCGCCGGGCAGGGGACGATGCTCCGCTTTCAGACTGTGGCACAAAACCAATGCCAGATTGCCGCCGGCGGAATCCCCCGCCAGAATCAGATTTTCCGGAGCATATCCCAGCGTCAGCAGGTAATCCCATGCCTTGCGGGCGTCTTCCGCAGCAGCGGGATAAGGAAACTCCGGTGCCAGACGGTATTCAAAGCTGAGAACGTCATAGCCCGTGACGTTGGCAATTTTGGAGGCCAATACCCGGGAATATCCCAGATTGCCGCTGGTATATCCGCCGCCGTGGCAGTACAGCACCGCATGGCGATTGCCGTGGGGGTCCTGCAGCCGGGTCCATGCGGCAGCCATTCCGTCCAGGTCCAATTCTTCCCAATCCATGCCAATCATGGGGGCGGTGAGCCGACCTAAGGTATCCTGATTCCGGCGCTGTTTTTCCAACTCTTCCGGGTCCATGGTATCCGGAGAACCGGCGCTGTGTACGGCTTTCAATGCCAGCATCAGCGGGCTGAGCCGGGGATTGGATTCGTCTTTTCGGAAATGTCTGCGGATTGCGGCCATAGGTTCCTCCTGTATCTTTTTCGCGGTTGTGAGAGTGTGTTGCAAATGCTTGGTATCCATATTTTATCATACTTCATCGGTTCCGACAAGAACCCATGAAACCGGGGAGCGGGAGCAATTTTCCGGGAATTCCCGGAGAAATACCGAGCGAACTTGTCAAACAGCCGCTGCTGTGATAGGATACAGACAGATAATCAACAAAAACGAGGGGAGGCGCGCTGTATGGCAAAGCCCGGTGAACGGTGGTACAAACTGGATAATGCGGGAATTCTGTATTCCGCGCTGCAGCGGGAGGAATATTCCGCGATTTACCGATTTTCCGCGGTGATGACGGAGCCGGTGGATCCCGCGGCGCTGCAGCGGGCCATTGACCGGGTGATGCCCCGGTTTCCCAGCTTTGCCACCCGGATTCGAAAGGGCTTGTTCTGGTACTATATGGAGCCGAACCCCGCGCCCGGTCCGTTTTTGAAGGAAGACGTGTCCGACCCCTGCCAACCGGTGCGGTTTCAAGAGGACAACGGCTGGTTGGTGCGGTTCTATTATTATCGGGATCGGATTTCCATTGAGGTGTTCCACGCGGTGTCCGACGGTGCGGGCAGCTTGGTGTTCTTCCGGACGCTGTTGGCAGAGTATCTCCGGCAGCTGGGGCATGACATTCCCGTGGAAGAGGGAATTCTGGATTTGAACGAGACCCCGGACCCGGAGGAATTGGAGGACGCTTACACCCGATATGTCGGAAATTACGCGGAAAAGCTCCGCCGTTTGCCCAATGCTTTTTTAAATGTAGGCACCCCGGAGCCCTTTTATACGTTTCACGTGACCATGGGCTTTCTCCCGGTGGACCGGCTGAAGGAAAAAGCGAAAAGCTACGGCGTTTCCGTGACGGAGTATCTCTCCGCGGCGCTGCTGTATGTGATTTTGGAACGGCAGAAGGAGCGGAATCCCCATCGGCTGCGGCAGGCGGCATTGGCCATTCCCATCAATCTCCGGAGTTATTTTCCCTCCCGAACGGTGCGGAACTTCATTACCACCGTGCGGTTGAGCATTGACCCCAATTTGGGAGAGTATACCTTCCCAGAAATTTTGCAGCAGGTGCACCATTATATGCGTCTGCATGTGAATCGGCAGGAGCTGCAGGCAGCTTTTACCCGAAATGTGCGCTTTACCCGGAATCCTCTGCTGCAGGTGGTTCCGGCGGTTTTGAAAAACCCGGTGATGGCGTTGAATTACCGGATGTTGGGCGTGCGGCCCTATTCCTGCACCTATACCAATCCCGGTGTGTTTGCGGTGCCGGACTCTATGGCAGGACACATTCAGCGCATGGAAGTGATTTTGGGACAGGCTACGGTGCCCCGGTGCCATTGCGCGTCCATCAGTTATGGAAATACGTTGGAATTTACCTTTGCCGGAACCCAAAAAGAAACGGACACGGAGCGGGACTTTTTCCGCTTTTTGGTGCGGGAGGGAATCCCGGTGCGAGTGGAAAGTAACCGCTGAAAGGAATTTGTTATGTATTGTGTGAATTGCGGCGTGGAGTTGAATCCCGGCGCGGAGCGCTGCCCCTTGTGCGGCACCCCCGCGTGGAAACCGGACCCCGCGGAGCCGCCTTATTTTGCCACAAAGCCGCCGGAGATTCCCGCGGTGGAAAATTACAGTCTGGCGATTTTGCTGTCGTCTATGCTGCTGTCGGTGGCGCTGTGCTGCGGGCTGCTGAATTTGATTCTGCTCCCCGGCCGATTCTGGAGCTATTACGTCATCGGCGCGGCGGTGATGCTGTGGGTGTGGTTTGTGCTGCCCATGGTGTTCCGAAAGCTGCCGGTGGTGATTCGGCTGACATTAGACGTAGCCATTGTGGGCGTGTATATTTGGCTGATTTCCATTGACCTGAACGGCGGGGCATGGTTCCGGGGCTTGGTGGTGCCCATTCTGATTTGGGCATGCGTGTTGGTGTTTCTCCTTTGCCTGCTCAGCCGGAATCGGTCCATTCTGACCAAAATCTCCCTGTGCGTCGGCTCGGTGGCGCTTTTGGTGATAGGAATCGAATATGCCATTGAGTATTATTTGTTCGGCGCCGCCCATCTGACCTGGTCGTTGGTGGTGGCAACCATTTGCATCGCGCTGATTATCCCCCTACGGGTGATTCGCCACGTTCCCGCCCTGCGGGAAGAGGTTCGCAGACGGTTCGATTTATAAATACAATATAAATACAAAGAGGAGGCTGACGATATGTTCGATGTTTGGTCGGGCAATACGGAACTTACAATCATAGCGTTGATTGTTTCTGTGGCTGTGATTTTACCGGTTCAACTTTTGCTTTGTTTCAAAATTCGGAAAATTGTCATTCGGCTGCTGCCGGTGATGGTGCTTTCCGTCTTAACTGCCGTGCTTTCCCTTTTGGCGGCGACAACTTCCGGTTGGGACAGCTTGGGCTATATCGTCCTTGCTGTTTTTACGGGAATTATGTTGTTGGCATGTGGCGGTGCATGGGGGATTTGGGCCATTGCAAAACGCATGAAAAAAAGCGAGTAACGTTCAGACTTGAAACGGAATCCCCATTCGAAAATTCATATTGGAATCAAAAAAAAGGCGGGAGCACGTCACATGCTCCCGCCGATTATTTTTAATCAATTTCAATCAGATCATCAATGTCATCGTTTGCTGATGAATTACTAAAATCTCCGCATATAAACATTTTATATGCACGATTAGCGATGACACGGGTTTCGGCAAGGTCAAAACCACCACCAATCAATCCGCCAACAATGGGCACAGCTTTTCCTATGTTAATAATTCCCTTTGTTCCAAATTTTGTAATGAATCGGAATCCGACTTTTTGATTGATTTTTGTAAGAACCTCGCCCGGAATTTTTTTTACCATTGCCATTGCAAATTTGTTTCCGAATTGAATTCCGGCATTTTTGAGAATTTGGTCAATTGAAATACCTGCTAAGCATGCATATACCAACGTTTGCACTTGGTCACTGTCTGTGTCATAACCACCCATGTGTGCAATACATGCAATCATTCGCATTTGCACGTACATGACACTGCCGACATTAGCAGGGATAGCAACCGGAAGTGTTATTAAACCGCCCAACCCGGTTACAAAACCGGACGTAGCACATTTTGCAACTTGGTAATTCATAAACTTTTTGACGGCAGAGTTTATATCAGGACTTTTTTCTAGGTAAGAATTTGCCAAATCTTCGATGGGTGGGCTGACTTTGGCAATCCCGTGTACAGAATGGTCATACAGTTTATCCAGTAACTGCATAACATCTTCTTGAGTGATCTTTGTAGCCATTGCAATGTCCTCCAAAATAATAATTTCATTACACTACTTGTAGATCTCGCGACGGTTTTCTACAGTATAACAGCGAGATATACCAGATGCAATCGTCAAAAAACTATTTGAAAGACATACAAAGAGCAAAAAAAGGCGGGAGCAACTCAGCTCCCGCCTTCATTTATGTACTTAATTCATATTGCCGGTTTCATAGAGGATTGCGGTCAGGGGAATCAAGGGTGCGGTTTCGCACCGAAGAATCCGGGGACCCATAGCGCAGACGGCAAAGCCTGCATTCCGGGCAGCCTCCGCCTCTTCCGGGGTGAATCCGCCCTCGGGACCGGTAATCACTGCGGCGCTGCGGCAGCCCTCTGCCTGACTGATGGCGGTACGCAGGGAAATGCGGTCTCCGGTTTCATACAGAAACAGTTTCAAATCCCACCGAGACGCCTCTTCCAGCATGGCTGCATAGCTGTCATGGTAGTATACCTGGGGAATGATGCCCCGTCCGGATTGCTTTGCGGCCTCTTCCGCGATGCGCTGCCACCGTTCCAGCTTTTTATCCGCGCCCTTTTTGGGGTCCAAACGGACCACGCATCGGTCACAGTGAAACAAATGAATGTCAGTGGCACCCAGTTCCGTGCACTTCTGCACCACAAAATCGGTGCGTTCGCCTTTGGCCAATCCTGCAAAAATATGCACGGCAACAGAGGGCTCCGCAGCGGAGGGAACCACGGCAGTTACGTCCGCATAAGCGGTTTTTCCGTCGGAATGGGTCAAGACGCACTGCAGGTCGGTACCCTGACCGTTGCAAATCGTCAGGCTTTCTCCCTCGCGCATCCGCAAAACTTTGATATGCTCTGCGTCCCGACCGGTAATCGTTACGGTCGAGGCGGTTAAATCCACGTGCTCCATAAAAAATCTTGGCATAGTAAGTCCTCGCTTGACTTGTTTTTTGGTCTCATTATTATGCCACATTTGAAACATTCTTGCAACAGCAACATACAATAACGTGGGTGAAGTGCTGTGAAACAAGAGGATATGAGTATTTTTCGACAGTTTGATGCGGTTTGGAGCCGGGTCACGGGGGCTGCGGCGCCTATTGTCCGGAATCCCTTGGAGCGGTCCATGGAGCAAACCCTCCGTTTGTGGCAGGGCTACCGTCAGGCGGCGGAGAGCACCCGGGGCGGCGCGGCAGAGGAATGTTCTGCTTTGGCGGAGAGTGCCCGGCAGAGCTTTCGCCAGATGCAGGTGGAATACTTTCTGGAAACCGGAGATACTTACGACCCGGGAGAATCCGAAAAATTTCGGGGCGGGCTGATGACCGGCTTGCGGCGGCTGTACTGCATGGAAGAGGAGCTGCGGGCGCTGCTGGAGCAGCTCACTTTCTCTATTCTGCCCTTGCCGCCGAAGGCAACAGCCAGAACGAAAACGGAAATGATGATGCACTGCAGCCACAGCGCGTTTTTCAGGGTACCGGTCTTGGGATCGACCTTCTGGATCCACTCGGGCCACAGACCCTTGGGCGTGCCCTGAATGGTGGACTTCAGGGAGGTGTACATGCACTCGAGGATGCAGCTCGTGGTGCTGCAGAAGAGGATCAGACCGACGATACGGGCGAACCAGTGGGAAATGGTCAGCGCAGTGGCTTCGGAAGCGCCGAGGCCGGAAGCAACGGTAAAGC
>CAJMMY010000021.1 GCA_905214605.1 uncultured bacterium
GGACGGTCTTGCCGACGCCTGCGCCGCCGAACAAACCGATCTTGCCGCCCTTGGCATAGGGTGCCAGCAGGTCAATGACCTTAATGCCGGTTTCCAACTGCTCTACCACGGGGCTCTGGTCGGCAAAGGAGGGGGGCTCCCGGTGGATGGTCCAACGGTCACCGGTGAGGGGGGCTTTGTCGTCCATAGGCTGCCCCACCACGCCGAACAAACGACCCAGACACTGACGGCCCACCGGCACGGTGATGCCGCCGCCGGGGGCGTCAACGGTCATGCCCCGGCTCAGGCCTTCCGGCGGAGAGAGCAGAATGCAGCGGACCACGCCGTTTCCCAAATGCTGAGAAACTTCCATGACCACCTGCCGGCCGTCGGCCTCGGTATATAATGCGTCCCGAATCCGGGGCAGGGGGGTGCTTTCAAAGGCAACGTCCACCACCGGACCCAGTACTTGTACAATGGTCCCTGTCATAAAAGGGATTCTCCTTTCTTCTGCGCCCGGGCACCGGAGGAGATTTCCGTAATCTCCTGGGTAATGGCCTCCTGACGGGCGCGGTTGCAGTCCAGCGTCAGCTGTTCCAGCATTTCATCTGCATTGTCCGTTGCGGACTTCATGGCCACCATACGGGCGTCCAACTCGGCGCAGAAAGATTCCACCATCATGCCAAACAGAAAACCTGTGATATAGTTCGGCACCACGGTATCCAGAATTTCCTGCGGGCCGGGGAGATACACCGGCGGCTTGCCGTCGTCCGGCAAAGCAAAGGCCGTAAAATCGGAATGATACAGCGGCAGCAGCCGGCGGCATACCGGTGCGGTGTTGAGCTTATCCAACGTGGTATACAGCACGTAAATCTCCGACAGCTCTCCGGAAAGATACCGGGCGCACAGCTGCGCCGACAGCTCCCGGGCGCGGGTGATGTTGGGGTCCTGAGAGGGGAAATGCATGGATTCGTCCACCGGGTCGCCCCGGTTCAATGCGGAGTGATACCCCACCTCGCCAATGGTATACAGCACCGCCCGTTCCGGATTCAAATCCAGAGAGGCCAGCTGCTTGAGCACGTTCATGTTGTAAGCCCCGGCCAAGCCCTTGTCGCCGGACACCACCAGATAAGCGGTTTTTCCGGGACGGGCTGCGGTCAGCGTATCCCCGATATAGGGGTGGGCAATGTCCGGCAAATGGGCCAGCAGGTCGGCAATGACCGCTTGCGAGGCCAGAAAATGGGGCCGGGAAAGCTCCAAATCCTGCCGGGCGCGGTTCATTTTCGCCGACGCAATCAGGTACATGGCATTGGTGATTTTTCGGGTATCCCGCACGCTTTTCATGCGGTTTTGCAGATTACTTATTCCCGCCATGCCCCGCTCCTTTTATAGGTGTCGCAGCAGGCAAGGATTTTTTCTTTGAGGTCATCGGGCATGACACCGGTGTCCAGCAGCGTTGCAGCCACTTCTGGCTCATAGGTGTTCATGTAGTCCAGAAATCCCTGCTGGAACGGCTTGATTTCTGCAATGGGCAGGTCAATCAGTTTCCGACCGATGGCAATGACCAGACTCATAACCTGCTCCGGCATGGACAGCGGACGGTGCAGCGGCTGCTTGAGCAGCTCCATCAGACCTTTTCCGTAATCCAGCTGAGCTTTTGTCGTTGCGTCCAAGTCTGCGGAGAACTGGGTGAACACTTCCATTTCCCGGTACTGCGCCAAATCCACACGGAGAGAGCCGGTGGCGGTTTTCAGCGCTTTGGACTGCGCTGCGCCGCCCACACGGGATACGGACAGACCTACGTTCACAGCCGGGCGCTGACCCGATGCGAAAGCGGCGCCGTCCAGGAAAATCTGACCGTCGGTAATGGAAATGACGTTGGTGGGAATATAAGCAGACACGTTGCCTGCCAAGGTCTCCACGATGGGCAGCGCCGTAATGGAGCCGCCTGCGGCCAATCGAGCGGAGCGCTCCAACAGCCGGGAGTGAAGATAGAAAACGTCGCCGGGGTAGGCCTCACGGCCGGGAGAACGTCCCAACAGCAGAGACAGTGCGCGGTAAGCCACGGCATGCTTGCTCAAATCATCATAGATAATCAGCACGTCCCGGCCCATGCGCATGAAGTATTCCGCCATCGCCGTTGCGGCAAAGGGGGCAATATACTGCAAGGAGGCAGGGTCAGAGGCCGGAGCGGACAGCACAATGGTCTGGTCCATAGCCTGATGCTCCCGGAGGGTACGCACCACCTGCGCCACACTGGAGGATTTCTGTCCGATGGCGGCATAAATACAAATGACATCGTTGCCCCGCTGATTCAAAATGGCCTCCACCGCCAGAGCGGTTTTGCCGGTCTGCCGGTCGCCGATAATCAGCTCGCGCTGACCGCGGCCCACGGGGAACATGGCATCAATGGCCAGAATACCGGTGGACATGGGCTGAGAAACGCTTTTACGTTCCAGAATGGCGGGGGCGGGACTTTCCACCGGACGGAATCCGGCGGCGGAAATGGTGCCCAGACCGTCAATGGGGGCCCCCAGTGCGTTGACCACGCGGCCGAGGAATGCCTCGCCCACGGGTACACCGGCCCGCTTGCCGGTACGAATGACCCGGCTGCCCTGAGAAACTTCGGACTCGCGGCCGAAGAGAATCACGCCCACATAATCGGTGCGGATATCCTGCACCATACCCCGGAGACCGGAATCAAACACCACGATTTCGCCGTATGCGGCATGCTCAATGCCCTTGACAATGGCAATGCCGTCGCCCACACGGAGCACGGTGCCGATTTCCTGCCAGCCGGTATCGAACACGGTCTGCTCGATTTCTTCCTGCAGGATACTAATCAGCTGTCCGGGGGAATTGAATCCGGCGCTGGGCTCGGAAACAGCGCGGGTCACGGCGTTCAGACGGCCCCGCAAGCTCCAATCCAGCTCCCGGCCGCCCACGCGCACCAGAAAACCGCCCAACAAAGAGGGGTCTTTGTGGTAGATAATCTGCACATGGCGGGCACCGGCCTGCTGTTTCACAAAACGTTTGAGCCCCCGGCGCTGTTCGTCCGTGGGGGCGGTGGCGTAATAAATTTCTGCGGTGGGAATGTTGGGGTCCAGGGGTTTGCCCATGGCAAAGCCCAGCAGCTCCGGCAGCAGGGAAATGTCATCATGATCGCTGAGCACCTTGCCCAGACGATGGAGCTTTTCCGGAAGGACCTGCTCAATCAGACGATATTTGCTGTCCCGGCTGGCCAGCGGATTTTCCAACTCCGCCAGAACACCGGGGTGGGTTTTCAGAAGCGTAACCGCCTCGTGAATCGCTTGGGGATCGTCCGGCAGCAATGCGGCGTAGTCTGTCATGCGCCCTCACCTGCCTGCGTCATCATTTCCTGATACAGCCGCTGACCCACTTCTTCGGGAACCTCGGTTTCCATCACCTTTCCGGCAGCCAGAGCCACAAGCTGACCCACTTCCGTCTGAATGGAACGCATGGTTTCCTCTTTGTCCCGGGCGATGCTTGCGTGTGCCTTGGCAATTTCCGTCTGTGCCTCGGCCTGCGCCTGCGCCAGAACGCGGTTGTATTCCACCCGAGCCTTCTCTTTGCCGTCTTTCAGAATGGAATCCACTTCCGATTCTGCCTGCGCCAGAGCCTCGGTATAGGTTTTCTGATCCGCCTCGGCCTGCTCCCGGGCAGCCTTTGCGGCATTATATTCATCGTCTACCATCTGCTGTCGCTGGTCGATAATCTGATTGACCCGATCAAACAGAAACTTTTTGGCCAGAAAATACAGAACCAGCAGGTTGATGATGGTGAACACGACATTGATATCAAATTTCAGCATAGTGCGCCGTCCCTTCCAATCAGGCCAGGAACAGAATAATCAGAATGGCCACGACAAAGCCAAAGATGGCGGTACCTTCTGCCAGAGCAGCGCCCAGCATCAGCAGCTTCGTGATAGAACCGTCAGCCTCGGGCTGACGAGCGACGGCGTCAACGGCACCCTTCGTGGCGATGCCGATACCAATAGCAGCGCCCACGCCGGTGAATACGGCGATAGCAGCGCCCAATGCAAGAATTGCGGTCATAGTTTGTTTCTCCTTTGCTCTCTCATTTTCTTCAAAATTACGTTGAATGAAGATGCCGCGAATCGGCATCTGGGGAACCGGGCATTACTCGATGGCCTCCCGGATGAACAATCCCGTCAGGAAGACGAAAATGTAGGCCTGAATCAGTCCGTCGAAAAAGTCGAAATACAGACTGCAGATGGCGGGCAGCACTGCGGGAACGAACAGCTCCAGCAGTTTCATGATGACGAATGCGCCCAGAACGTTGCCGAACAGTCGCATACACAGGGACAGGGGCCGGGTTACGATTTCCATCAAATTGATGGGCACCATGACCGGCGAAGGCTGGGCAAAGCTCTTCAGGAATCCCTTTGCACCCTTGGAACGGAACGACGCCGCCTCAACCAGCACAATGCTCATAATTGCCAGCGCTGCGGTAACGTTCAGGTCCTTGGTAGGCGGCTTCAGTCCGAAAATGCCCACAATGTTTGCAACACCCACGAAAATCAGAATCGTGCTCAGGTAACTGACAAAGCTCTCTCCGTGTTCACCCACAAAGCTGCGGGTCAGATTCTGGACAAATGTGACGAAAGTTTCCAGCGCCGCCTGCCGTTTCGTGATGTTATGTACCCGCAAATCATGGGTCATCACCAGCATCAGCACCAGAAACACTGCCATAATCAGCCATGTGATTACCACGGACTCCGCCACGGGAATCCCACCGAACAGCGGAATGGTAAAAGCCGTATCCACATTGAGTTCTGCCAAAAGTTCTTCGGCCAATGATTTCAATCTATGCACCTCCTTTAATTACCGGATTGAACCAAAAGGTCATTTGTGACCAATATACAATGATTATACCAAGCGATTTATGGACGTTCAATAAAAAACATTCTTAGGGAAAGGACAAATTTTGAAAGTTACTAATTTGATGGGACCGAATTTGTAGATTCTCACAAAAAAGAGATAAATTACCACTATTCACGGCAAAAAACTCGCAGAACACACGGCGGTTCTGCGAGTTTTCCTCGGGAAAATGATGGGAATTGTCCTTGCTTAGCGGATAAAATTCGTGCGAATCACGGGTTCTGTCTCCGGCAGGGGAACACCCGCCTGCTTGCCTGCATCGATGCACCGGAGCAGCCATGCCATATTCCGGGCCAGTGTCCGGAGAATCTGCAAGCCCTCTTCGTCATTCTGAATGTCTTCGGCGGAGCGGCCGTACACCACGTTCCAATATTGGGAGGACACCACCGGCATCTGGGAGAAGGTGAAGTACTTGTTCAGCGTGTCGAAGGCATTGGTGCAGCCGGCACGGCGGGCGCAGACCACGGCGGCTGCGGGTTTCAGCCGGAAGGAGCGGCCGCCGGCAAAGAACAACCGGTCCAGAAAAGCGGAGGCACCGCCGCTGACGGAGGCATAATGCACCGGAGAGCCCACAATCAAACCGTCGCAATGCTCCATTTTTTCAATGACCTCATTCACACCGTCCTGCTTCACGCAGCGCCCGGTTTTTCCACAGCCGCCGCAGGCACCGCACAGGGCAATGGGACCGCCGCCGATGTGATAAATTTCGGAATCCACGCCGTTTTCCGCCAGCGCCCGGCCCAACTCCGCCAACGCGGCATGGGTGGTTCCGTCGGCATGAGGACTGCAGTTGAGCAGCAATACTTTCATAATTCAGGCCTCCATACTTGCCAAAAAGTGATTTTGTGGCAATATTATAGCGAAAATAGCAAAGAAATACAAGTTTGCCCATTGCATTTTGAAAATCAGTAGAGTATAATTGTGCGGTTCAAAAAACGGAAAACAAATATTTTAATGATAAGCAAATGCAAGGGAGTGCGGATTTTTGGAGAACTTGAGAAATATCGCCATCATCGCTCACGTTGACCACGGTAAAACGACCCTGGTGGACCAGATGCTGAAACAGTCCGGCGTGTATCATGAAAATCAGGAAGTCGTGGATCGCGTTATGGACTCCGGCGACCTGGAACGGGAACGTGGTATTACCATTCTGGCAAAGAATACCTCCGTTCGTTATAAAGGAACTAAGATTAACATTGTGGATACCCCGGGCCATGCCGACTTCGGCGGCGAGGTCGAGCGTGTCCTGAAGATGGTCAACGGCGTTATCCTGCTGGTAGACGCTGCCGAGGGCCCCATGCCCCAGACCCGTTTCGTGCTGAGCAAGGCTCTGGCACTGGGTCACCGGGTTATCGTGGTGCTGAATAAGATTGACCGTCCCGACCAGCGTATTCACGAGGTCATTGACGAGATTCTGGAACTGCTCATGGACCTGAATGCAACCGACGAGCAGCTGGACAGCCCCATGCTGTTCTGCTCCGGCCGTCAGGGCACTGCGTCTTACTCTCCCGATGTGCCGGGCACGGATCTGACTCCGCTGTTCGACACCATTCTGGATTATATTCCCGCACCGGAAATCAACGTGGACGAGCCGTTCCAGATGCTGGTCAGCTCTGTGGACTACAGCGAGTTCGTGGGCCGTATTGCAATCGGCCGCGTGGAGCGGGGTCAGTGCAAGCAGAATCAGGAAATTGCTGTGTGCAACTACCATGATCCCGACGCACCGGCCAAAAAGGCAAAGGCTGTGTCCATGTACGAGTACGAGGGTCTGCAGCGTGTGCCCATTACCGTTGCAAGCGCCGGCGATATCATTGCAATGAGCGGCATCGGCGATATTACCATCGGTGATACCATCTGCTCTACCCAGCGGGTGGAGCCCATCGAATTCGTGAAGATTTCCGCACCTACCATGGAAATGACCTTCTCCATCAACACCTCTCCCTTTGCGGGAAAGGAAGGCAAGTTCGTCACCTCCCGTCAGCTGCGTGAGCGTCTGTACCGGGAAACCCTGAAGGACGTTTCTCTGAAGGTGGAAGACGACCCGGACGCAATGGATTCCTTCATTGTGGCAGGCCGCGGCGAAATGCATCTGTCCATTCTGATTGAGACTATGCGCCGTGAGGGTTATGAATTCCAGGTTTCTCCCCCCCGTGTGCTGTTCAAGACCATTGACGGCAAAAAGTGCGAGCCCATCGAGCGCGTGGTGGTGGACGTTCCCTCCGAGTATGTGGGTTCTGTCATTGAAAAGCTGGGCCGCCGGAAAGGCGAGTTCCTGGAAATGATTCCCGTGGGTGCCCGCACCAAGGCAACCTTCCTGGTTCCCTCCCGCGGTCTGTTCGGTTATCGGAATGAATTTCTGACCGATACCAAGGGCGAGGGCATTCTGGCCTCCGTCTTTGAAAAGTACGAGCCCTTCAAGGGTGAAATTGCCCGCCGTTCCACCGGTTCTCTGGTGGCATTCGAAACCGGCGAGTCCGTGGCTTACGGTCTGTTTAACGCACAGGAGCGCGGCGTACTGTTCATCGGCGCCGGTGTGCCGGTGTACGCAGGTATGATTGTGGGCTTTAACCCCAAAGCCGAGGACCTGAGCGTGAACGTGTGCAAGCGGAAACAGCTGACCAACATGCGCGCTGCCGGCAGCGACGAGGCTCTGCGTCTGGTTACGCCCCGGAATATGTCTCTGGAGCAGTGCCTGGAATTCCTGGCAGACGATGAGCTGCTGGAAGTGACCCCGAAGACCCTGCGTCTGCGGAAACGGATTCTGGACCACAGCCAGCGTATGAAAGCGCTGAAAGGCAACAAGTAAATCGTAATATTCCAACTCCCAAGGCCGAAAAAACCTTGGGAGTTTTTGCGTTTGAAAAGATTGACGCGCTGCAAAAAAATGTTAAAATAAAGACGAAAGAAGCTGCTGCTTATGATTCTTTACTACATCATCTGTTTCCTTAGCGGAAAAGCGCTGAATCGATTTACTTTGTGGGCGAATGTGCAGATTCAGGAATTGAAAGCACCGCGAATGCTGCCGTTGGTGGTATATTCCGTGCGGTATCTGGCGGTAATCCTTTTGATTGTTCTGGGCGCGCTCCTACTGAAAAAGCTGCGGAGGGAGCGAAAATGGCTGCTGATTGTGTTGGGAATCCTGCTGCCGCTGGTGCAGATGGGATACAGCCTTTACGGCGTTAACCTGCTGTATCTGCATCGGGAGGAAATGATTTTCACCGTTCTGAACGCGCTGCTGTATTTCGGCTCGCAGGGAGCGCTGCTGTTGGCGGCACCCATCGGATTTGCCGTTGCAGCCTTGCTGCCGCAAAAAGAAGACAAAACATAATGCGTTGCGCCTCAAAACCACGGTTTGGGGCGCATTTTTCTTGACATCATGGAAATGCTATGATAAAATACAATCCGCTTGTGTCCGTGTTCCCGGTTCCGGGAGACTGCCGGAATGTTATCCGGTATTCCTTTCCGCCCGAAACTGAGGCATCGGACAAGAAAAATGAAAGGATGGTTCCATTATGATTACGAAGGAACAGAAGACCGCGGTTATCGAGTCTAACCGCACCCACGAAGGCGACACCGGTTCTCCCGAGGTTCAGATTGCAATTCTGACCGAGCGCATTAAGCAGCTGACCGAGCACCTGAAACAGAACCCCAACGACAACCACAGCCGTATGGGTCTGCACAAGATGGTTGGTAAGCGCCGCCGTCTGCTCGACTACCTGGCAAAGGTGGACATCGAGCGCTATCGTGCTTGCATTGCCAAGCTGGGCATCCGCAAGTAATCTTCCGAGGTTTATGAAGGTTTTAGGGCAGGACAATTCCATATTGTCCTGCCCTATTTTCATTTCCCACGGATTTTTTCCGGTCCGAACAGCCAAGCGGCTGTGAAACAATTCGAAACCGGGCTGCTTGATTGTTTAGTATTTGAACGCGGCGCCATGCCGTGGCGGCAGGTTCAAGTGCTAAAAAGTCAGGTGGCTCCGGAAACAAAAGAAAAGGAGCAATTTGTATGATTATTACGCACAAAGAATTTCCCAACTACAAGAAATTCGAAATGATGTACGAAGGCCGCCCCCTGTCCATGGAAGTGGGCAAGATGGCTGAGCTGTGCAATGCGTCTGTTCTGGTGAAGTACGGCGAGACCACCGTGCTGGTCACCTGCACCGCATCTGCTCGTCCCAAAGACGGGATTGATTACTTCCCTCTGTCCGTGGACTTCAACGAAAAGCTGTATGCTGTGGGCCGGATTCCCGGTTCCTTCATGCGCCGTGAGGGCAAGCCCAGCCTGAACGCTGTGCTGGCCTCCCGTCTGATTGACCGCCCCATGCGTCCTCTGTTCCCCACCGACCTGCGCAATGACGTTGTCATCGCTTGCGAAGTGCTGAGCGTGGACCGTGACTGCTCCCCCGAGATTACCGCAATGATCGGTGCCTCCGCAGCAGTTTCTATCTCCGATGTGCCTTTCAACGGCCCCATTGCCGGCATTGTGCTGGGCTGGGACGGCGAGAAGTTCCTCTTCAACCCCACGAAGGAAGAGCGGGAAAACAACCGCATGATCACCACCATTGCCGCAACCCACAAGAAGATCGTTATGATCGAGTCTGAGGCAGATCAGGTTCCCGAAGACGTGATGTACGAGGGCATCGTGCAGGCACATGAGCACCTGCAGCCCGTTCTGGACATGATTGACCGGATGGTGGAGGAAGTGGGCAAGCCCAAGTTCTCTTACGAGCATGCATCTTTCGACCAGGAGCTGTTCAATACTCTGTGCGAGAACGAAATGAGCGGCATGGAATACTGCATGGACACCGACGACAAGAACGTCCGTGAGGCTCGCGTGAACGAGTGGATTACCGCTATGCAGGCAAAATACGAAGAGAGCCACCCCGACATGATGCAGTACATGGACGAAATTCTGTACAAGATGCAGAAGAAGGTTGTGAAGACCTGGCTGCTGAAGGGCAAGCGCGTGGACGGCCGTAAGATGAACGAGATTCGTCCTCTGGACACCGAGGTCGGCGTGATTCCCGTGGTTCACGGCTCCGCACTGTTTACCCGCGGTCAGACCCAGGTGCTGTCCATTGCAACGCTGAACACGCTGTCCATGGCCCAGAAACTGGATACCATCTGGGAAGAGGACGAGAAACGCTTTATGCACCACTACAACATGCCCGGCTACTCCACCGGCGAGGCAAAGGCACAGCGCTCCACCGGCCGCCGGGAGTACGGCCACGGCGCTCTGGTAGAAAAGGCTCTGGAGGCCGTGATTCCTCCCGTGGAAGAGTTCCCCTACGCAATCCGCGTGGTGTCTGAGATTCTCAGCTCCAACGGCTCCACCTCTCAGGGTTCTATCTGCGGCACCACCATGGCTCTGATGGACGCCGGTGTGCCTCTGAAGGCTCCCGTTGCCGGTATTTCCTGCGGTCTGATTCAGGACGGCGATGACTTCACCACCTTTATCGACATTCAGGGCGTGGAGGACTTCCACGGCGAAATGGACTTCAAGGTTGCCGGTACCACCGAGGGCATCACCGCCATTCAGATGGACCTGAAGAACAAGGGCCTGACCATGGAGATTATCGCCGATGCTCTGGAGCGCTGCCGCAAGGCTCGCCTGGAGATTCTGGACGAGATTATGCTGCCCTGCA
>CAJMMY010000022.1 GCA_905214605.1 uncultured bacterium
GATGGATTGTTGCGCTGCTGTTGCTGATTCTGCTGCCGTGTACAGTTGCTGCCGAGGATTGGACGGAGCAGGCATTGCAGGATAGCGGTGTGAATAAGATAAAAGCGGGATTGCCGAAAGCGGCGGAGCTGATTCTATCGGATTACGATTTTTTGCAGCCGGGTGACGTAACCAATCTGACGGACCGCATTGAGCAGCTGCTATGGAATGCATTGCGGCAGGAATTTGGCGGAGCGGCTCGGGCGGCGGCAATTCTGCTGGGTTTGGTGATTTTATGCAGCTTGGCCTCATCGTTTTATCCGGACGGGAAAGCGCCTGGGTATGTGACGTTGGGCGGGGTGTTGGCCATTGCGTCGGCAACCGTTGCCGATGCCGGTTCCTTTTTGCAGGCGGGGAGAGAAACCTTGACAGAGCTGCAAAATTTCTCCGCCTTACTGCTGCCATGTTTGGCAAGCGCAGCGGCAGCCGGGGGCGCGGTGGTATCTGCCGGAACGAAATACGCGGCGGCTATGCTGTGCATGAATGTGCTGCTTACGGTCTGTGTGCAGGCCATTGCGCCGCTGATTGAGGTGTACTTGGCATGTGTCATCGGCAAAGCGGCCTTTGAGAGCAACGCATTGTCTGCAATGGCAAATCTGATTAAGTGGCTGTGCAACACCTGCCTGACCTTTCTGGTGGTGGTTTTTACCGCCTATCTCAGCATTTCCGGATTGATTTCCGCAACGGGGGATATGGTACAGACCCGGTTTGCAAAGGCAGCTATTTCCACGGCTTTGCCGGTGGTCGGAAAAATGGTGTCCGATGCGGCGTCTACGGTGGTTGCGGGCATGGGTTTGGTACGCAATTCCATCGGCGTATTCGGTATGATTGGGGTGGTGTGTTTATGTCTGACGCCGTTTGTTTCCATGGGGATACGGTATCTGCTGTTCAAGGCTGCGGCTGCTGCGGCAACCATCTTCCCGGACCAACGGTTTTCCGGATTGATTGACGACATCGGCTCCGCATTCGGCATGATGATGGCAATGACCGGAACGGGGGCCTGTATGGTGTTTCTCTCCATTATTTCTTTGATTCAGGCGGTGAGTGTTTGATGCAGGAATTTCTTCACAACTGGGTATACGGCGTAGCCTGCGCCGGGGGATTTTGTGCGCTGTGCTTTTATCTATGTCCGGCGGGGCGGGTCAAGCAGGGCTTGCAGATGGCTTGCGCCTGCGTGATGCTGTTGGCAATGTTCGCGCCCCTGCGGAAACTGAATCCGGCGGCTTATGGAAAGCATCTTGCCCGGTACCGCACAGAGACTGCGGCATTGGAAACGGAGAGCGACGCATTGGCAGAAAGATTGAATCGACTGGTCATAGAGCAAGAGTACCGGGAATACATATTGGATAAAGCTGCGGAAATCGGACAGCCGCTGACCGATGTGACCGTGCGCGTGCAATGGGATTCGGAGGGGTTCTGGGTGCCCCAAGAGGTCTACTACAGCGCGCCGGATGGAAATGTGACCCCGGCTTTTCGGGAACTGATGGAAACGGAGCTTGGAATTTCAAAAGAGAGGCAGATTGCAGATGAAACCAACGAATGAAACGTGGCAGAATTGGACCCGGCAGTTTGGAAAATACCGATATGTTTTATTGGTCTTTTTGGTGGGGCTGCTGCTGTTATTGCTTCCGGAGCGAAAGCGGACGGACTCTGTAACGGAGCCGGCAGCGGAAACGGCACAAGCTGCGCCTGCGGGATTTTCCGTGGAGCGGGAGGAACAGCGGTTGGGCCGGGTGTTATCCGGAATTCGAGGGGCGGGGGATTGCAGTGTCTTGCTTGCGGTCGATGCCACAGAGAAAACGGAATTGGCCCGGGATGGAGAGAATACCGTGGTTCTGTCCGGGGGCAGCGGCCGGGAGAGCACCGTAACGGTTCAGTCGGAGTACCCAACGTATCTGGGAGCGGTGGTGGTCTGTACCGGGGCAGGAGATGTCCGGGTACGGTACGATGTGCTGAATGCAGTGATGTCCTATACGGGGCTAACCTCGGACGAAATTTCAATTTGCGTCGGTAATACATCAAATTCATAGGGAGTCAATTGTATGAACAAAGTCAAACGGAATGTGGTCGCAATCACCGTGCTGCTGTTTGTCTGTGCGGCGGTCTATCTGAACTGGTCTTACAACAACCGTTGGGGGACCGCGGAAACGGAGCGGGTGAGTGCAGAGGATGCAGCAATGGCGGAGGCAGATGCAAAATACGAGGCGAGCGTAGGCTTGGAGAACAGCGAGGATACGCAGCCGGTTTCTTCCTATTTTGCCTCGGCGCGTCTGACCCGTCAGCAGGCGCGGGATGACGCACTGAGTCTGCTGGAGAAGGCGGTGGATTCCGAGTACGCATCGCAGGAAACCATTGATTCCGCCATGAGCGCCATTTCTGCCATGGCAACGGATTCCCTGACGGAAACCCAGATTGAGAACACCTTAATTGCCAAGGACTATGCCGATTGCGTGGTGATGATTGGTGATGACGGCGTAACCGTTACGGTTCCGGCACCGGTGGAAGGCTTGAGCGTGGACGCTGTGGCGCGCATTACGGATACCATTTTGGCGGACACAAATTTTACCATGGACCAGATTCATATTATCGAAATCAAAGAGTAAGCGGCTGCCCCGGATTCTTTTCAGACTTTGGAAGAATCCGGGGCGGATTTCTTGCGATTTTTTCTTTCCTTTTCCGGGAATCTGTGCTATAATACCATCGATTTATTTTATGCAGTAAAAATTACTCAATGATATAGACCAATCGGAGGTACAAGCATGGCGGAAAATTATATTACGCGTGTGGAAGAAGGCGGCAGCATCAACATCTCTGACGATGTGATTGCGACCATGGTAAAGCTGGCTGTTCAGGAAGTGGACGGCGTGGCAGCAATGGCCGTAACGGCCGGTCCTGCAGTGGCAGACTTGTTGGGCATCAAGAGCTCTGCAAAGGGCATTAAGGTGCAGTTTACAGAGGATACAGTCATCATCGACGTGGTGATTATGGTGAAATACGGCTGCAATATTCTCAGCGTTGCCAAGAATATTCAGGAAGCGGGGCTGAATGCCGTGCAGGCTATGACCGGTATTGACCAGGTGACCGTCAATGTACACGTTTCCGGCGTGGCATTTGAAAAGTAAGCGCGGAGGAAAGTGGAATGACAAGATCAGCAGCCCGGGAAATCGCAGTACGTCTGTGCTTTTCCGCAGAAATGATGGATAACGGAACTGACAACGCAGCGGACGTTGCCCCCGTGGATTTTGTGGGTGATTTCTTTGAGCCGGAGCACTATGCAACGCTGGGCAAGGAAGACGCGCTGTATGCAGAGCGTCCCACGGAAGAGCAGATGAATTATATCCGGAATCTGGTGTCTCTGGTAACGGAGCATCAGGAAGAATTGGACGGTCATATCAGCCGTCACGCAAAGGGTTGGAGTCTGAACCGCATTTCCAGAGTCTCTCTGGCGGTGATGCGCTGCGCAATTTGCGAGATTCTGTATCTGGATGATGTGCCTACCGCAACCGCAATCGATGAGGCCGTGGAAATTGCAAAGCGCTATGAAGAGCCGGAAACGGTCAGCTTTATCAACGGTGTGCTGGGCGGCTTTGTCCGGGAGAACCGGGAGCAGGCATGACAGCCATGCAAACCTTTACGGTCAGTGAACTCAATACAAGAATTGCCGGACTTTTGGACGCTGACCCCGTCCTGAGTTCGGTCTGCGTCCGGGGGGAGTTATCGAATTACAAGATATATCCCTCCGGTCATCATTATTTCACCCTAAAAGATGCAGCCAGCACCATCAGCTGCGTGATGTTCAAATCCAGTGCCTCTCGTCTGCGGTTCCGTCCGGAAAGCGGCATGAGTGTTCTGGCGGCAGGCCGGGTGCAGGTGTATCAGCGGGACGGGAAGTACCAGCTTTACTGCTCCCAACTGATTCCGGAGGGCGTCGGCGACTTGCAGGTGGCTTTTGAACAGTTGAAGGCTAAACTGGGCGGCGAGGGCCTGTTTGACCCGGACCACAAAAAACCGCTGCCGGAGGTGCCGGAGCGCATTGCGGTGGTTACTTCATCTGCCGGAGCTGCGGTGCATGATATCATTCGGATTCTGCGCCGCCGCTGGCCGATGGCCAAGGTTCTGCTGCTGCCGGTACGGGTGCAGGGCGCGGAGGCACCGGCAGAAATTGTAGGCGCCATTCGATACTGCAATACCCATAAGCTGGCGGACGTGATGATTGTCGGTCGGGGCGGCGGCTCCATAGAGGATTTGTGGGCATTTAACGATGAACGGGTTGCCCGGGCGATTTATGCCTCAAAAATCCCGGTAATTTCCGCGGTGGGGCATGAGCCGGACGTTACCATTTCCGACTATGTGGCCG
Organism: uncultured bacterium; assembly: GCA_905214605.1. The sequence goes on from CAJMMY010000022.1 coordinate 4,397, forward strand.
ATGCCCGGGCATCTACGCCCTCCAACGCGGCGGAAATTGCCGTGCCGGACCGGTTGGAAGAGCGGGACCGACTGATGGGAGCGCAGATTCGTCTGGCGCAGACCATGCAGCAGAAATTGAATCGTCAGCGGACCCACTTGGAGGATTTATCCGCTCGCCGGGTGCTTTCGGTGCCCACGGCATATATCGACACCAAACGTATGGAATTGGACCATGAGCGGGACCGTCTGATTGCGGTGTCGGAGAAGGTTCTCTCCGCAAAGCACCGTGAATTTGCAACCTATGCGGCAAAATTAGATACGCTCAGTCCCTTAAAGGTTTTGGCCCGGGGATATTCCGTGGTCCAGAATCAGGCGGGGCAAACGGTGCTTTCCGCGGAAGAGGTTTCCGTGGGAGAAACCGTCAAAATTCAACTCAATCGCGGCCGATTGACGTGCTGCGTGGAAGAGAAGGTGGAGGAACATGGCTAAAAAAATGACCTATGAGCAGTCCGTTCAGCGTTTGGACGAGATTGTGCGGAGTATGGAACAGGGCGATGCAACGTTGAGCGAATCGCTGAAACTGTTTGAGGAAGGTGCAGCGCTCATCGCTTCCTGCACGAAAATGTTGGACGAGGCGGAGCAAAAGGTTGTAAAACTGAAAAAAGGCATGGACGGCGAGCCTATTGAAGAACCGTTTGAGGATGTGGAAGTATGACAGTTTCTGAAAGAATGCAGGACTATAAACAGCGGGTGGAGGCTTATTTGGACGGCGCATTTGTGCAGCCAGATGCCCCCTATGAAACGCTGCTGAAGGCCATGCGGTATAGTCTGCTTGCCGGCGGCAAGCGGCTGCGCCCGGCATTGGTACTGGAATTTTGCCGGGTGTGCGGCGGTGATGTGACTGCGGCAATGCCCGTTGCCTGCGGTGTGGAAATGCTGCATACCTATTCTTTGATTCACGATGATTTGCCCTGCATGGACAATGACGAGCTCCGCCGGGGCAAGCCCACCAATCATGTGGTGTTCGGTGAATTTACCGCTACATTGGCGGGAGACGCGCTGCAAGCGGAGGCATTTGCCTCTGTGCTGTCGGCAAAATTGCCGGACAAAGCCTTGGCGCGCTGCGCCCGGGCATTGGCGGAGGCAGCGGGAGCCAACGGCATCTGCGGCGGTCAGCAGTTGGATATGGACGGTGAAGGCAAGGCACTGACGGAACAGCAGCTGATGGAAATTCATGCCCGGAAAACCGCTGCGCTGATTCGCGGAGCTTGCCTAATGGGCGTTTACGCCGCCGATGGAACTGCCGAGCAGGAGCAGGCGGCAATAGAGTATGCCAATGCATTGGGCCTGGCATTCCAGATTCGCGACGATATGCTGGACGTACTGAGCACCGCGGAGGAGTTGGGCAAAACCATTGGCTCCGATGCGGAAGAGGGCAAGACAACGTTTATGACCCTGTACGGCGCGGAAGAATGTGAGCGCCGGGTATTGGCATTGACGGAGCAGGCAAAACAAGCGGTGTCTGTCTTTGAAGATTCTGAATTTTTGGCGGCACTGGCGGATAATATGGCGGTTCGCCGGAACTGATTGCAGGGAGTGAATGCCGATGTACAGACCATTAGCCGATGAACTGCGGCCGAAAACACTGGACGATGTGGTGGGGCAGCGGCACATTCTGGGTCCGGACGGGTTGCTCCGCCGAATCGTAGATTCCGGTCAGATTCCCAATATGGTTTTCTACGGTCCCTCCGGAACGGGAAAGACCACCGTAGCCAGTATCATTGCGGCGCAGACCAACCGCACTTTGCGGAAACTGAACGCCACCACGGCGGGAATTTCCGATATCCGCCAGATTATCAGCGAGCTGGATACCATGCTCACCCCAGGCGGGGTGCTGCTGTATCTGGACGAGATTCAGTATTTCAATAAAAAACAGCAGCAATCCCTACTGGAATTCATTGAAGACGGACGGATTACGCTGATTGCCTCTACCACCGAGAACCCCTATTTTTACGTTTATAATGCATTGCTCAGCCGGAGTACCGTGTTTGAATTCAAGCAGGTGCCGGCGAAAGAAATCGAACGGGCGGTTACCCGGGCGGTAGGCATTATGGAGCAGCGCAGCGAGCTGCCGGTGACGGTGGAAGAGGGCGTTGTGCCCACCATTGCCATGAGCTGCGGCGGAGATGTGCGGAAATCCCTGAATGCGGTGGAATTGTTGTTTTCCTCTGCCCGACAGAAAGAGGGAAAACTGCTGCTGACCGTGGAAGATGCCAAAGCGGTGGCGCAGAAAAGCGCCATGCGCTATGACAAAGAGGGCGATGACCATTATGACATTCTCTCGGCGCTGATGAAGTCTCTTCGTGGCTCGGACCCGGACGCGGCATTGCATTATCTGGGTCGGTTGTTGGAGTCGGGGGATTTGCCCGCTGCCTGCCGGAGAATTCTGTGCTCGGTCTGTGAAGATGTGGGTCTGGCATATCCCCAGGCAATTCCCATTGTGAAAGCCTGCGTGGATTCCGCTTTGATGCTTGGTCTTCCGGAGGCGCGGCTGCCCTTGGCAGATGCGGTGCTGCTGATTGCCACGGCGCCGAAATCCAATTCCGGTGTGATGGGCATTGATGATGCCTTGGTGGACATTCGAGCCGGCAAAACCGGTCCGATTCCCAGACAGCTGCAAAACGTCCATGCCGACGGCACCGGATTTGAACGGGAGCAAGGGTATCTGTACCCGCATAATTTCCCGGGACATTGGGTGCAGCAGCAGTATTTGCCGGACGAATTGAAATCCGCTCATTACTATCAGCCCGGTCCCAACAAAACGGAGCAGGCGGCGGTAGCCTACTGGAAGAAAGTCAAAGGAGAGGATTAAAATGCCCATGGATATTCAGGTTGGCGATGTGCTGACCATGAAAAAAGCCCACCCCTGCGGCAGCAGCCAATGGACGGTCTTGCGCATCGGTGCAGATTTTAAGCTCCGCTGCAACGGCTGCGGTCATGAGGTCATGGGTCCCCGCAGCAAATTCGAAAAGAATATCAAGCAGGTGGAGCGGTAAAACACCATACATCAGAAACAGACAGATTCTGCGGAATTCAAGCGCGGAGTGTGTCTGTTTTTCTTGTCAAAAAGCAGCATTGATTGTCAAAAAAACGCAAGGCAGCTGCCGAAACAACCGCCTTGCGTTGGATTTTGTATCATTCTTTTTCCAGAAATTTCAAAGAAACCGTCCCCGTGATTTTTATCTCACGAAGTAATTGTTGGATGCAAACTCCTTGACACATGCGAACCCGTTAGGTCCCCAAATCGTCATAACCCAAACATCCCCACATGATGCCACACAAGTTGTATATGTTTGAGTTCCGGCACCGAGCATTGTTGATGCATGTCCACTTGAATTTTCCCATGCTTTAATGACTACTTCTGCTCCACTATTGCCACGATACAAATTTTCTCCAGAAATCCCACTTGAACCATCAGGCCGAGCATGTTCAAAATAAGAACATGCCTCTTTCGCACGAAGAAGAGTGTACTCTTCCTGCTCATCGCTTGTCACCCAATGCATCGTCACATTCCAAGGGTCAAGTCCTGCTTCCTCATTGTCCTTAATCAGATAATCGTGCTCTGCAAGAAAAGCATTGACATAAGGAATCACATCATACTGCAATTTTGCCCCGGAAATATCCACATTCGCCTTGGTGTAGAACCCGTTGGCATTGGGAGAAGACGCCTCACCGGTTGTAGGATAGTTGTTGTTTTTGCCCACGTTGCAACGGCTGTTCACATAAGTCGCATTTGTCGTACCGTCAGAGTTCAGACCTTTGGTATCCCGCGTAGGAACCACCACCTCCGGCAAGGAATCTCCTTGAACTTTTTCTATGTAGCGAGTTAGGATCACCGCCATCTGTGCTCTGGTTGCAGTTCCTTGCGGACTCAGCGTTGTGTTACTGGTGCCGCTCACCACGGAATTTGAGATAGCCCAAGAAAAGGCATTGACTGCGTAGTCTGCCACTTGATCCTTGTCGCTGAACCGATCCAGTGCAGTGGTGCCCGTGGCTGGTCTGCCGGCTGCGTTGTACAGAATGGTCACCATTTGCTCCCGGGTCAGTGGGTCCTCGGGACCGAATGTGCCGTTGGAATAGCCGCTGACTACGTCGGTTTTTCTTGCCCAAGTTACAGCCGTTGCGTAAGATGCAAAAATAGAAACATCAGAGAAATCGGAATAAAGACCGTAGTCTTTACCGCAATAGTTATAGAGTGTTTGCACCACCTGTTCTCTAGTAATTGGGTCATTCTTGCCAAAATAATTTCCTCTGAACCCGTCCATCAGACCTGCTTTCGTCACTTTCATCACCTGCGTGTAGCACCACGCATCTTTTGTCGGGGAAACGTCGGTGAACTGCTGAATTGCGAATGCCGGAACTGCCAGCGTCACCGTCAGCACCGCCGCAGCCGTTGCGGCTATCAATCGTTTATAGATTTTCATAGGGTCTCCTTTCTCTTCCATTTTTCTTCATTCTACGACTTCCCGCCGTACTTGTCAAAACGAAAAAGCGGAATTCCGATTCGTTTCTCGGAATTCCGCTTTTGTTGTATGAATTTATGCCTGCAGGGCGCTCTCCCGGAAATATCTGCGGGAGGTTTCCGCATCCCGGAGAATCTGCGCCCGGAGGGCGTCAATGTCGGGGAATTTCTGCTCCGGCCGGACAAAGTGGAAAAATTCCACCCGAATTTTCTGGTGGTACAAATCCCCGGAAAAGTCCAGTAGGAACGTCTCCACGGTCACGTGCTTATCTTCTCCGCTCACCGTAGGGCGCACACCGATGTTGGTCACACCGGGGTAGGTCCGTCCATCTTCCAGATACACCTTCGTGGCATACACGCCGTAGCGCGGCACCAGCATATCCGGCTCCATGCGCAGGTTCACCGTGGGCGTTCCCATTTTGGAGCCCAGATGATAGCCGTGCTGCACGGTGTCAATCAACTCATAAGGGTGGCCCAGAAACTGGTTTGCCCGCTCCATATCCCCTGCCAGCAGCATCTGCCGAATGGCGGTGGAACTGACAATTTCGCCGTCCAGATACACCGGCGGCACCACATCGCAGGTCAAGCCGTGAGCGGCGCAGTATTCCTGAATGCGCGCGCCGTTGCCCTCGCCCCGGTTGCCGAATCGGAAATCATGACCCACCACAAAATGCACCGCGTCATATTTTTCCACCATGCGGTCCAGAAAGCGTTCCCAGGGCATATGCATGGTTTCCTCGTCAAAATGAATCAGCAGTACCTCATGAATGCCGAACAGCCGCTCCATAATCGCCCCCCGTCCGGCATTGCCGGTAATCAGAGGCACCGAGGTTCCGAACACCAACGTATCCGGATGCACGTCAAAGCTGATGGCTGCCGGTTCCGCGTTCAGTTCCTCTGCCCGCAGACGGGTCTGATTCAGCAGGGCGGCATGTCCGATATGGACGCCGTCAAAAAATCCAAGTGCTACCACACGTTTCATGTTGCTATACCTCGTAAAAACTCTTGATGGTTTTGCCTATGCCCTGTTCGGCCCGGGCCAAGGCCAGAAATGCGCCGTCCCCGCCGTACACCCGGCAGATTCCCGCCACAGTCTCCGGCACCGGATAGTCATTGCCCACCCGACAGCGCTTTTCTCCTTTTGCCGTCAAGGTGACGGCAGGATATTCGGAAAACAGCGCGTCCACCGGCAGCAGCAATTCCTCTGCCCGGCCTGCGTCCGCAGCTTGCTGCACCTGCTCCAGTGTATAGGCATTTTCCAGAGAAAACTGCCCGGCCCGCACCCGGCGCAAAGCGCTCATGGTACCGCCCACGCCCAACGCGCCGCCGATGTCATGGCACAGCGTCCGGATATAGGTGCCCTTGGAGCAGACCACGTCCAGCAGGTAATCCCCGTGCTCTTCTCCGGTTACTTCTAGCTTGGAAATGGTCACCGGGCGGGGTTTCCGCTCCACTTCTCCGCCTTTCCGGGCGATTTCATAGAGCTTTTTGCCCTGCACCTTGATGGCGGAATACATGGGGGGAATCTGCTGAAGCTCTCCCCGGAATCGGGGCAGCAC
>CAJMMY010000023.1 GCA_905214605.1 uncultured bacterium
ACGTACGCTCGACCGTCGCCACCTATTGCGGCGTTCTCGACGACCTGCGCCGCGCGTTCGCTCGCACCGACGAGGCAAAAGCCGTGGGCTTGAAGGCGGGCGCGTTCTCCTACAACACCGGCAAGCTGCGCTGCCCCACCTGCGACGGCACCGGAGTCATCAGTCTGGACGTGCAATTCCTGCCGGACGTGGAAATTCCCTGCCCCGATTGCGGCGGCAGCCGATACGGAAAACAGACTTGGAACATCTGCCGCACCAACCATGCCGGCGCAAGTCATTCCCTGCCGGAGCTGATGGATATGGACGTGAACACGGCGCTGACCGCCTGCGCCGATTTGAAATTGGTTTCCCAGAGGCTGCAAGTGCTGCAAAATCTGGGGTTGGGATATCTCACCTTGGGAGAGGAAACCCCAAGCCTTTCCGGCGGTGAGGCGCAGCGGCTGAAACTGGCCTCCGAAATGGGCCGGGCGCAGCAGGACACGGTATTTGTCTTTGACGAGCCGACCATCGGTCTGCACCCCTTGGATATTCAAACCCTGCTGGGTGTATTTCAGACTTTGATTGACGCCGGCGCCACGGTAGTGGTCATTGAGCATGATTTGGACGTGATTCGAAATGCGGATTACATCATTGACATGGGTCCCGGCGGCGGTGATGCCGGGGGACGTATCGTTGCCGCAGGCACCCCGGAAGACATTCGGAACACACCGGAGAGTATCACCGGCAGATTCATTTGAAATAGAAAAAGCTGCATCAGTTGTGATGCAGCTTTCCCTATTTTATTGGAAGATGAAACAAGCAAATTGAATTACAGGTCGACTTTTACGCCGAATGCAGCCAGGAATGCGGTCACTTCGTCCTTGCTCATGCCGTTTTTAACCAGCTGCTGTGCGTAGCTGTCGTAAACCGGGTCGGACAGCTCTTTAAATGCTGCCATTTCGTCCTCGGTCAGGTAGTGAACCTCCATGATACCGTTATCCTGCCAGTTTTTCAGCGTTTTCTCGTCATAATCCTTGTTCAGATCACGCTGATACTGTGCTGCCTGCTTACCCGCATCGTCCACAATGGACTGCAGCTCGGGGCTCATGGAATCGTACAGATCTTTATTCATTACCAGGAAGGTGCAGTCATAAGAGCCGGTCCAGTAGGTGATGTATTTCTGCACTTCTGCAACGCCGCCTGCGTCAATGGCAGGAACGGGGTTTTCCTGACCGTCATAGGTGCCGGTCTGCAAACCGGTATACACTTCGGACCAGTTTGCGGTGGTGTAGTCAGCGCCCCATGCGCCGTATGCCTCCATCAAAACGGAGGAACCTGCCACGCGGATTTTCAGACCCTGCATATCTGCGGGGGTTGCAATTTCCCGCTTGCTGTTGGTCACATGACGGAAACCGTTCTCGCCGATGCCCATAACATGCAGACCCATAGTCTCCAGCACATCGCTCAGCGCTGCGCCGCCCTCGCCGTCCAAAACGGCATAAGCGTCCTCATTGGTGGAAAACAGGAACGGCAGAGAAACCGCGCTAAATCGGTCATCAAAGGTTGCGTAAATCAGATTGGAGTGCATATCCACATCGGTGGTGCCGTCAATGACGCCCTGAATGCCTTCCACCTGATTGCCGCCGTACAGCTGGTCGTTGCTGTAGATTTCCACGGTCACAGCGCCGTCTGTAGCCTCGCTGACCAGCTCGCCGAATTTTTGACCGGCAGCCACCCAAGTGGTCTTTTCCGCACCGGAGCAGCCGAATTTCAGAACCATCGGCTGAAATGCGCTGTCATCGGTTTTGTCCGTATTCGCGTCTGCATTGGTATTCCCGCCGCATGCAGTCAGAGACAGAGCCATTGCCCCGCTCAGCAGCAGTGCCGTCCATTTTTTCATAGGGTGTTCCTCCTTTTCTCTTGCCCGGTCCGTTTCTCACATCGAATCGAGTCCACGGCCGCTCTCTCAACTTCAGCCGTTTAAATTGGTGCCATTATAAAGTGTTTCCCCTACCATTTCAAGAGGTTTTTCACGTTTCCCGCAACTTTTCACATTTTGACAATTTTTTTACCTCATTCCCAAGTCCGTGCCATGAAAATTGACAAAAAATTACCTGAATTCAATACACCCCCGGATTGAACAGTTTCCATGGAATCCCCCCGCTCCGAAACGGGAATCTTTGGCGAGATTCTCCTCTGGAAATCCGCAAAAAACCATGGTATGATACCAACTGGAAAGGCGGTGATGCCCCTTTGAAAAAACAAGTCAGACCTTGGCTGCTTGGCTTGCTGATTTTTTTCACCCTATCGGTAGGACTGTTTGTTTACCGGAATCGGGAAATGATTCTGGACGAATGGAACACCGGTCGGGATATTGATATTTACGAAAAATTAGAGGACGGACTTACCTCGCAGGAAGATAAAATTTTCGTGCAGCGGTACCATCTCACGGAATCGGAGCTGAACGCCGTCTGGAATGATTTGCTCTGCTCTCACCCGGAAATTTTTTACGTTTCCGATACCTATCAATATGTAACCGTGGGTATGCACGTGCAGTACGTGCTGCCCTCCTATGAATACACCGGGAAGGAACTGAAACAGGCGAAAAAGCTCTACAAAAAAGAGATCAAAGCCATTACCAATCAAGTGGACTCAGATTGGACGGATTTGGAAAAGGCGCTGTTTCTTCACGATTATCTGGCAATGCACTATGCCTACGATGAAACACTGAAACTGTCCAATGCCTACGAAATGCTGACGGAGAAATCCGGAGTTTGTCAAGCATATATGCTCACCTATCAGGCGCTGCTCCAACAAGTGGGCGTGCCCTGCACTTATGTGATCAGCAAGGATATGGAGCACTCGTGGAATCTGGTTCAGATTGACGGAGAATGGTATCACGTGGACCTGACCTATGATGATCCCACATTCGACCGATTGGGTAAAGCGGAGCACAACTATTTTCTCGTCAGCGATGAAAAGTTGGCTGCGGACCATTCCGCTTGGACCGCCGCTCACGAATGTACCTCTACCAAATATGATTCCGGCGCGGTTTGGGAGAATGTGAAATCCGGGTTTGTGCCCATTGACGGCGCATTTTACTATCTGGACGGCAATCACATCTGCCGTTGGAATGACGGAAAAAAAGTGAAAAAGCTCTACTCCATCAACAGTCATTGGTATCTTTCCGGACAAAAGCACGTTTACTGGGACGGCTGTTATGCCTCTTTGGATACCGACGGAAAGGTATTGCTGTTTAACACGGCGCGGACTGTACGGCAATGGGACCCTGCCACCGGGAAAGCAAAATCTCTGCAAAAGTACAAGGGAGACGGAAATCTCTACGGAATGATTTATCAGCCGGAGGAGAAAGACGTACTGTGTCAGGTTTCCGATAGCCCCAATGCCCCCGGTACAAAGGAGCTTATTGCACTGAACAAGGGGAAATAAAACAAGACAAAACGAACAAGGTATGGACTCCAACCGGAATCCATACCTTGTTTTTTTACGTTATGACGCTTAACCGCTTTCCCTTTTGAAGGGTTAAACCATGCCAAGCAATGTTGCCAAGCCCATGTACAGGAGGCAGCGCAGCAGAGTCAGTGCCACAGTCAGTGCGAAGATAACCGGGAAGTACACGTCTTTGAACTTCACGCCGGCCAAGGTGCACTCGGTCTGCAGGAATCCGGCATTGGGCAGAGAATCCAGACCCAGAGATGCCAGAACGGTCGTTCTGTGGAACACGGCTGCGTTGGTCATTGCAGCAGCCTGCTGCAGCACGGGAGCTGCCAGAACCAGACCTGCGGAGGAAGAACCTGCGATACCTGCAATCAGGTTGGTTGCAACGAAGGTAATCATCAGCGGGCTGCCGCTGTAGGACAGAATCTTCTCAACAGCGATTGCGTATCCCGGGCAGTTCTGCACAACTGCGCCAAAGCCAACGATTGCAGCTGCGTTAATCAGAGTGGTCATGCACATCTGAATGGAATCGGTAACCACCATGCGGTTCTCTTCCCAAGATTTGGGCAGATACTTGAACTGCAGAACGATAACTGCCAGAACGCCGCAGAGCAGAGCCACTTCAACGCGAGCCTTGAAAATGTTCAGAACCAGAATGGGAACCAGCATGGGAATCACAGACAGTGCCCAGTGAGGACCCTTCTTATCATCGGTGTCGTCGTCAACTTCTTCAATTGCGCCGGAGCCGTATGCGGGCAAGTAGCCGATGCCTTTGGCTGCCAGTCTCTTCTCATACCATTTGATGTACAGCATACCAACAACCAGGAAGACGATGGACACGAACAGGCCCAAGAATCCGCCGGCTGCAACAGTGGTGCCGAAATAGCTGGAGCACAGAATGTTGTTCGTAACAGGCACCCAAGGAATTGCCAAACCGAAGTTCAGACCCAGAGAGTAACCGGCAATCACGAATGCGCGGTTCAGGTTTGCCTTGCGGCACAGTTTCAGTGCGATGGGCAGGCAGATGAACAGAGTGATGAAGCTGGACACGCCGGCTGCGGACAGAACGCAGGTGAACAGACAAACGCCCAAGGAGACGTTTTTCGGTCCCACCCAGCCCAGAATGGTACGAGCCAGACTATCAGAACCGCCGGTCACGTCCAGCAACTTGCCGAACAATGCGCCCAAGGTGAACAGAATCATCCACTGTTTAATGAATCCTACCAAGCCGCCCATGTAAATGTTGAACAGGCCATCGGTCAAATCCATTTTGTAGATGAGCATCAGAATGACGGAGCAGATGATGCCGCCAAGCAATGTCGGTACGTTTTTGTAGCAGAAAATACCAATTAACAGAACTGCTGCTACGAGAATTAAAATATCCATAATGTTTTACTCTCCATAATATAATGATACATTATACATTTATTGATTCATCTGCCAGGCAATAAAGTCATCAATTCGGATCCTCCGCGTTCCCCAAAACACGGTGTTGTTTGTTCGGATCTTTTTTGACGGAAGAGTGTACTCTATTGCGTTTCATCTGCTTGGCAGTTGATCTCACAAAGAAATTGAACGGTTTCTCAGACCGCTTTAATACTATTTAAATACGGAATCATAATCTCTCTGATTCTTTCGTGCATGTCGAACGCTGCATCGCTGAGGCACCAGTCAAAGGCAACGCCTTTCATAATCGTCACAATTACCTCAGCGTAATGGTCAATTGTGTAATCCGGTTTCAAAAGACCCTGCTGCTCAGCCTCTGCCAAGCAGGAATCCGGGTAACCCCAGACGTATGCCGGCTCCCGCCGATGCCATCTTCTCGTATCAATCGAGTAGTTTTTCGTATTGTAATAGTTCGAGCAGAAATCCAGACCAACCTCTACCATGTAATCGCTCCAATAGTAGTAAAATGTCAGGATTCGCTCATCGAACGGTTTTCCCTCTACCGCTGCATCAAACTGGTTCTTTTTCCGAAACTCAGCGAACTGCTGGTAATTATAGTATACAAGCAACTCATCTTTCGTTTTGAAATGGTAGAAGAACGTTCCGTTAGAAACACCGGCAACCTTACAGATATTGCTGACCGTCAGATAGGCATAGCCTTTCTTCTTTAAGATTGTCGATGCTGCTTTGTAAATCTTTTGCTTTGTTTCTTGTGCATGAACCTGCTTAGGTGTTGATAACTCCACTCAGTCTCCTCTTCTTCCCTAATATTCTTATCACTCCACAATTATATAGTAGGAATGTTCTCACATCCCAACCGGATAACTATAGAGTATGCTCTATGCATGTTCTAATTCCTAACACCATTTTTACCACAGCCATATTCATATGTAAAGCTTTTTTTCGCCCCTCCAACGCGAATTTTGTCGATTTGTGAAGTTTGGATAATTTTTTAACGTTAATTTGTTGATTATTGTTTCTTGACTTTTTCTTATAGCGGTTGTAGAGTAGCTAATAGAGTGTACTCTATAACGAGTCAGGTCGATCTTCCCCAAAGGTTGACCACAGACAGTACCAAAATGTACCATTGAGAAAGGTAGGAAACACATTATGGCATATCCTGACAGATTTGCTGGTAAAGTGGCTGTCGTAACCGGCGGCACAACCGGTATTGGCCGCGCAATCGCAAGACAGTTTGTACGCGACGGCGGTAAAATCGTAATCGGTGCTCGGCACGATACCCTGTTTCAAGAAATTTATGATGAACTGGGCGATAATTGCTATTGCCAGGTTTGCGACGTTGCAGTCCGCGCAGATGTCGATGCGCTGATTGAAGCCGCATATGAAAAATTCGGTGGTTTTGATGTTATGTTCGGCAATGCAGGCATCAATCTCTTTAAGGACTTCCTGGAATTCACCGAAGAAGAGCACGATAAGATTATCCGCAACAACTACAAGGGTTCTTTCAACTCCACGCAGGCAGCCGGCCGCGCATTCGTTGCACACGGAACTCAGGGTGTTATCGTGAACACAGCTTCCATCAACGTCCGCTGCGCATGCCCCAACTCCACACCTTACGCTGCAAGTAAGGGCGCTATCGCCGCTATGACGCAGGGCGCCGCTGTTGAGCTGGCACAGTACGGCATCCGCTGCAACTGCTTCTGCCCCGGTTCCACGGACACTCCCATGAACAACGAAGTTTCCCGCGCACGTTTCCCGAACTACACCGCACCGAAACTGATGATTCCCAGAATGTCCACTCCCGACGAGCAGGCCAACCTGGCATGCTTCCTGGCATCTGACGATGCATCTTACATCACCGGCGAAACGATTTACGCCGTTGGCGGTTGGGGCAAGAAGTAATTTTTCATTCGGAACGTAACCTCAAACACAATCATTATATTATGTAGGAGTAATAGATATGAAACTGACTAAAGAAGAATGGAAACAGCTGAGTGACCGTATTTTCCTGACTCTGCGTCCCACCCAACACCCCGTTGCAATGAAGTTCATCAAATCCGAAGAAGAGTTCGACGCCATTCCGGACATCGAGTTCTGCCAGAACAAGGCATCTACCTGCAAGCTGATTGGTATGGCTGCTCACTTCCAGGGCACCTTCGGCCTGACTCCGGATCACTTCTCCGGCTACTACTGTGCAATGAACAACGGCTGCATGGAGCTCACTCAGGAATATCTGGACGGCGCTATTCTGTACAAGCAGCCTACTCCTTGGCATCACGACCAGGCTGACGCAATCAAGCACATTGCATCGAACGTGGAAATGCTGCCCGAAAAGCCCTATGTGGGCATCGTGTGCGCATCTCTGTGCAACTGCTCCATTGAAGAGCCCGATGTAATCGCTCTGCAGCTGCCCACGCAGGCTGCATTCCACCTGCTGGCCGGCTACGTTGAGAACAACTGGGAAAAGCTGGAGTTCCCCTTCAGCGGCGAGTCCAACTGTGCAGACACTTGGATGCGTACCATCAAAGAAGGAAAAATCGGTATGTCTCTGGGCTGCCGCGGCGACCGCGCTACCGGCGCTCTGGGCTACGGCGAGGTCCGCGTGACCATGACAACTGAACAGTTACTCAAAGCATTGGATGGCTGCGATACCGTTGAAAAGAACAACATTCTGTATCCTTACAATCCTACCTGCCTTTACAAATCCGCGTTCTAAGTTTTAACAGAACCTCCTTTTCTACTGCCTCCAAGGTTTTCTTGGGGGCAGATTTTTTAACCGGCCATCTCATACTTTCAATTTCAATTTAAGATTGCAATTTTGGGTATACGATGTTAGAATACCCTGGATACGATAAATGTTTTTTTAACAACGGGATTGTTTCATACCCCCCTACAGCAAGGAGTAACTCGTGGATAACTATATTCATACTTTGGAATCATGCACATTGAACTACGCGTTCAGTGCGATTAGCGGAAAATGGAAACCCTATATTCTTTGGTATCTTTACACAGTTCCAGGCGGTGTTTGCCGATACGGTGAATTGAAACGATTGATTCCCTATGAAATTTCTCATAAAATCTTCACCCAGCAGTTGCAGGAGCTGGAACAGCATAACGTCATCAAACGGACCGAGTACGATGAGAAACCAAAACGGGTTGAGTACTCTCTGACCGAGGCCGGAAAGATGCTCATTCCCGTCATCTTGTATCTGCGGGATTGGGGCTGCATCGCCATGCCGGATTGTCCTGCGGACACCATTCAGCGCTCTAACGGCGAAATACGCGGTGACACCATTCATTACGAATACAACTCCGATGTACTCAAAAAGTCTGTAAGCATTGACTTCCAATACCAAAAATGAATAGATATGATTGACTGCCCTGCGGGAACGGTTCCTTTTGAATCTCCCGCAGGGCAGCTGTTTTGTTTCCGGACGCACTTCGATGCCTCCGAATCCGTTTTCATGGTTTCGTATAATCCCCGCGTAGCAGCTTTTTCATCGCGTGTCATAACAAGAACGCCTCGAGTCTGCGACTCGAGGCGTTCCTGTTTTCTCCCGTAAATCACAAAATCCCCGGATACCACCAACGCACAGTGATATCCGAGAATTTCGTGAGGAAGTTATATTGATTGGAAAGAGTTAAGCTTATTGAATCAGCATGTCAGGCAGCCATGTAATGATTTGCGGGAACAAGGTGCAGAGAATAAACACTGCAATTTGTATTCCCATAAATGGCCAGACACCCTTAATCGTCTCCGCGGTTGTAATATGCTCTTTGGCAACGCCTTGGAAGTAGAAAATCGAGGCTGCCATGGGCGGGGACAGAAATGCCGTCTGCATAATCAGCGCCATCATGGACAGGAAATAGCAGGAATCAAAGCCGACTGCCGACGCGATGGGCACGAAAATAGGAATGGTAATCATGCAAACCGCCATCCAGTCCATCAAGAATCCCAGCAGGAAGACGACAGCCATCATCAACGCAAACAGACCCCATTTTCCGAAAGGCAAATTCACAAACAGATTGGTCACTGCGCTGCTGCAGCCCAACCGCATGAAAACGGTGACAAACAGGTTGCCGAATGCCGACACAGCATAGACCATACTTGTCAGCTTAATGGTTTCCAGCAGCGTCTTTTTAATCACTCCTTTGTTGATGGAGCGGTACAGCAGTGCAATGATGAAGGACGCTGCCACGCCCAGAGCTGCTGCCTCTGTTGCAGGACACCAGCCAAGCCAAATGGCACCCAAAACAGAGAAAATAACAACCGCAACCGGCACCACATTGATAATGCAGCCCAGAACAATCTTTTTGGTACTGTACTGGTCCCGAATTTCTTTCGGCATAGGCGGAGCCGCATCTTTTTTGACCCATGCAATGATTTTCACGTAGATGATGTATCCGATGCCCAGCATCAAACCGGGCGTCATTGCACCGTAGAAAAGCTTACCCACGGAAACATTGGCTGCGGAACCCATGAAAACCAACATAATACTGGGCGGAATCAGAATACCCAAGGTACCGCCGGCGATAATCACGCCTGCCGTCAAGGACTTGTCATATTTTGCGTCCAGCATCGGTTTTGTGAACAGCAGACCCATGGACACGACAGACGCGCCCACAATGCCCGTTGTTGCGGCAAACATAATTGCAATCAAGGTTGCTGCAACCGCCATACCGCCGCGCTGACGGCCCAATGCAACAGACAAGTTATCGAACAAACGTCCCGCAATGCCGGACTGGTTCAGCAGCTGTCCCATCAGAACAAACAGCGGAACTGCCAGCAGGTTGTAGTCCTTGCAGTACTTAAAAACACTGAAATAAATGGTCTGGAAAACGTCTGTACCCCAGAACATCAGACCCGAAATCAAAGCCGCGCCGCCCAGAGCTGCAAACAGGTAGTAACCGGAGAAAATGAACACCATCAGCATAATGCCCATGATTGCGGCAATTGTCAATCCACTTACCGTCATTTGCTCCCCTCCTGTCTGTTCGCCCGCAGTTTCTGCACGATCCGTACGATTTCCGCAATGCCCTGCATGGTCAGAATGATCATGCTGATTGCCATCACAATTTTGGTCGGCCAAATCGGTGCGCTCCACGAACCGGTGCTCAACCGCTCCATCATCATGGTCGCCTTGATTGCCATTTCGATACATTCAAATGAACCGCCAACAGTCAGCGGCAAAAACAGAACCGCGTACAGAATCAGGTCCAAAATGCACTGTGTTTTCTCAGAGAATTTTGCATACAGCGCGTCAATGCGGACCATCGCTCCGTTTTTCATGGCATATCCGAATCCCAAAACAGCTGCGCAGCCGCCGATGATAAAGCAGGTACCGTATGCCCACGTGGTCGGATGGTTAAACAGGTTTCTTGAAAAAATTTCAATCAAAAAGACAACCACCAGCGGAACCAACAGATATGCCGCTAATGTACCGGACAAATCTGACACTTTCTCCGCGAATGCAATGTA
>CAJMMY010000024.1 GCA_905214605.1 uncultured bacterium
TCTCTCAGGAGGAATATGACGAGGTCGTGGCCATCAAGCCCATGTTCCTGGTCAGTGATTACGAGTGATCGTATTATAAGGTATACAGGTATGCAAAAAGCGGAGGCCGTCGGCCTCCGCTTTTTTGCTGCGCATTGGATGGCATTTTCCGCGCTTTTCTAATTCAGCAGCTTTTTCCGCTCCTTCCAGTCCGGCAGGTATCGCTCCAGCAGCGCGTAAAAGCCGGGGCCGTGGTTCATCTCCCGGAGATGGCACAGTTCATGGACCACCACCAACTCCACTGCTTCCTCTGGACAGCACATCAGGTAGCAGGAAAAGCACAGACTGCCCTTGCTGGAGCAGCTCCCGTAGCGTTTTCTGGCCGTGGTGATCCGAAGACCGGTGGGGTGGACCCCCATGATGGCGCTCCAATGGGCCACCCTCTCCGGTAGAACGGCCTGTGCCTGTGTTTTCAGTGCCTGAGTTTCCGGAGCATCCGGCGGCGGCAGAGTGGGGCGGGCGGCCTGCTTTGCCAGATGGCGGACGATCCAGTCCTTATGTTTTTCTACAAATGCGTCGATCTCCCGCCGGGAGATCCGCAGAGGGGCTCGGACGATCAGCCGTCCCTCCCGCGTCAGCTCCAGTGCCAGGGTTTTCCGGCGGGAGCGGATCAATTCATACGTGTTCATAAGAGCAGTATAGCACCTTCGTCAAGTCCTTGAGAAAAATGAATAATTTTTGTACTAATTGTAAATTTTGCTGGATGCGTAATCGTTTTTATGATATTAGCGTTGACATGTATCGAATAAAGGGTATACTAAAATCAGAATATAATTAAAGGAGGTTCTTCTATGCCTGCAAAAAAGAAAACAGCGCCTGTTAAGCTCACCGCAAATCCGCGCGGCAGCGCCCGTGTTTCTAAAAAACCGCCTCTGACGCCTGCACAGCTGAAGCAGATCGACGCGTATTGGCGCGCATCCAATTACCTCACTGCCTGCCAGCTCTATTTGCTGGATAACCCCCTGCTGGAGCGGCCTTTGACCGCTGCGGATCTGAAGCAGACCATCGTGGGCCACTGGGGTACCTGCCCGGGCCAGAACTTCATCTATACGCATTTGGACCGGGTCATCAAGCGGGATGATCTGGATATGATCTACCTTTCCGGCCCCGGTCACGGCGGCAACGCCATGGTGGCGCAGGATTGGCTGGACGGCTCCTATACCGAGGTGTATCCCAACATCACCCGAGACGAAGAGGGTATGCAGAAACTGTTTAAGCAGTTCTCTTTCCCCGGCGGCATCGCCAGCCATGTGGCGCCGGAAACGCCGGGTTCCATCAACGAGGGCGGTGAGCTGGGCTACAGCTTGTCCCACGCATTCGGCGCCGTGGCGGATAACCCCGGTCTGATTGCCGCCTGCGTGGTGGGCGACGGCGAGGCGGAAACCGGACCGTTGGCCACTTCCTGGCAGCTGAATAAGTTTCTGGACCCGAAAACCGACGGCGCCGTGCTGCCCATTCTCCATTTGAACGGATTTAAAATCGCAAACCCCACGGTTTTGGCCCGCATTACCCACGAAGAGTTGGAGCAGTTCCTCCGGGGCTGCGGCTGGACCCCCTATTTTGTAGAGGGCAGCGACCCGGCAGAAATGCACCCGAAAATGGCCGAAGCATTGGACACCTGCATCACGGAAATTCTGGAGTATCAGCGCCGCGCCCGGGAAGAGGGCGTGGACCAACGCCCCCGTTGGCCCATGATTGTGCTGCGCACTCCCAAGGGCTGGACCGGTCCAAAGGTGGTAGACGGCAAGAAAATCGAGGGTTCCTTCCGGGCGCATCAGGTGCCCATTCAAATTACCGATGAGGAACATCTGCATCTGTTGGAAGACTGGCTGAAAAGCTACCGTCCCGAGGAGCTGTTTGACGAAAACGGCACCCCGAAAGACTACATGATGGACTTTGTTCCCGAGGGCACCCGGCGCATGGGTCTGAACCCCCACGCCAACGGCGGTCTGCTCCTCCGGGACCTGCGGATGCCCGATTTCCGGGACTACGCATTGAACGTACCCTACCCCGGCGCCGTAGACGCGCAGGATATGATTGAACTGGGCGCATTCGTCCGGGATATTCTGAAACTGAATAGCGAGCGCCGGAATTTCCGGGTATTCGGCCCCGATGAAACCCAATCCAACCGTCTGGGCAAGGTCTTTGAGGTCACCGGTCGGGATTGGAATGCCGATGTTGACGAGGACGATGAATTCCTCTCCCGGGACGGCCGGGTCATGGACTCCATGCTCTCCGAGCACGTGTGCGAGGGTATGCTGGAGGGTTATCTGCTCACCGGACGGCACGGATTTTTCAACTCCTATGAGGCCTTTATCCGCGTGGTGGACTCCATGTTCTCTCAGCACGCAAAATGGCTGAAAGTGTGCAGTCAGCTGCCTTGGCGGCAGGATATTGCCTCTTTGAACTATGTGCTGTCCAGTAACGTCTGGCAGCAGGACCACAACGGTTTTACCCATCAGGACCCGGGTTTCCTGGACCACGTGAGCAACAAAAAGGCAGACGTGGTGCGGATGTACCTGCCCCCCGATACCAACACCCTGCTGTGCTGCTTTGACCACTGCATCCGTTCCCGGAACTACGTGAATGTGATGGTCACCAGTAAGCACCCCCGCCCCCAGTGGCTGACCATGGACCAAGCCGTGAAACACTGCACGGAAGGTCTGGGCATCTGGCAGTGGGCCTCCAATGACCAAGGCGCCGAGCCGGATTTGGTCATGGCTTGCGCCGGGGAAACCCCCACGTTGGAGGCATTGGCCGCCGTGATGATTCTCCGGGAGCATTTCCCCGAGCTGAAAATCCGGTTCGTAAACGTGGTGGACCTGTTCCGTCTGCAATCCAACGAGCAGCACCCCCACGGTCTGACCGACGCGGACTTCGATGCCATTTTCACCACCAACGTACCCATCGTGTTCGCATTCCACGGCTATCCCTCCCTCATTCACAAGCTGACCTACAAGCGGCATAACAAGAATCTTCACGTCCGGGGCTACGTGGAAGAGGGCACCATTACCACGCCCTTTGATATGCGGGTGCAGAACTATCTGGACCGGTATCATCTGGTGATGCTGGCTTTGCAGCAGCTGCCTTGTCTGGGCAACCGGGGCGCGGCGCTGAATCAGGAAATGAAAGACAAACTGGTGGAACACGCCCAGTATATCGCAGAGTACGGCATTGATATGCCGGAAATTGCCGATTGGCGCTGGAAAGCAATTTAAGTTTCCGGTTTTCCACCGAATATGCACAAATGCGGGAAGTCACAGCGACTTCCCGCATGATTTTTTCGCAGATTATCCATGGAGTTTCCGCAGCAGCGCAATTTCTTCCCCATAGCCGGAATCCGCCGTCTGGGGTGTTTCCAAAATAAACGGAATTCCCTGCAAAGCCGGGTGGCAGATGATGCGCCGAATGGCATCGATGGACAGCTTTCCCTCGGTGATGCGGGCATGGCGGTCTTTATGGCTGCCCCGGTCATTCAAGCTGTTGTTCAAATGCACCGCCTTCAGGCGCTTGAGCCCCACAACCTTGTCGAATTCCGTCAGCACACCGTCCAAATCGTTTTCCACATCGTAGCCTGCGTCCCACACATGGCAGGTATCCAGACAGACGCCCATCTGTGCCTGATGCTCCGTTCCGTCCAAAATGGCTCGGAGTTCTTCAAAGCGGCTGCCCACTTCGCTGCCTTTTCCCGCCATGGTTTCCAGCAGCACGGTGGTATGCATTTCCGGCCAAAGCACTTGATTCAGCAGGGCCGTTATCTCCCGGATTCCCGTTTCCACCCCTTGCCCCACATGGCTGCCCGGGTGGAAATTATAAAACTGTCCCGGCATTGCCTCCAGCTTTTCCAAATCCTCCGAAAAGGCCCGGTGGGCAAACTCCCGCACGGTTTCCTTGGCGCCGCAGGGGTTCAGGGTATAGGGCGCGTGAGCCACCATCGGCGCCATGGCATGTGCTTGACAAAAGGCCATAAATTCCGCTGCGTCCGCCGGGTCCAGGGGCTTTGCGCTGCCGCCCCGGGGATTCCGGGTAAACAGTGCCAAGGCATTGCCGCCCAATTCTGCGGCATGGCGCGCTGCCGGGGCATAACCGCCGGCAGAAGAAACGTGACATCCGATATAAAACATAACTGCAAACCTAGATCGGAAGAGCGTCCAAACAAAGCAATATCCCCCCGGAAAACCGAGGGGACACCGCTGCAATGGAATAAGAAATATGAAAGAAGGGGAAGAAAAACAGCAAATATGCGTTACCGTGACTTCCCTATGTATCCCTTCGACAAGGGCAGGGTATCACGTTTTCCCGGCGGGGTCAATCACTTTCCCTTGGACCCCCGGAGATATTCGTCAATGGCCGCTGCGGACTTCTTGCCTGCGCCCATTGCCAGAATCACCGTTGCCGCGCCGGTAACCGCGTCGCCGCCGGAGAACACATTCTCCAGAGAGGTCTGACCGGTTGCCTCGTCCGCCTGAATACCGCCCTTGGGCGTAAATTCCAGACCTTCCGTGGTCTTGCGAATCAAGGGGTTGGGGTTGGTGCCCAGCGCCATGATGACCACATCCACGTCTAGCTCTTCAAACTGGCCTTCCACAGGAACGGGCTTGCGGCGGCCGCGCTCGTCCGGCTCGCCCAGCTCCATGACCTGACACTTGATTTTAGAAACGCCCACCTTCGGGTCGCCTTCGATTTCCACAGGGTTGCGCAGGGTGCGGAACACAATGCCCTCTTCCTGTGCATGCTCCACTTCCTCTTTCCGGGCGGGCAGCTCTTCCATACCTCTGCGGTAAACGATGCTCACCTCTTCGGCGCCCAGACGGAGCGCGCAGCGCGCTGCGTCCATTGCCACGTTGCCGCCGCCTACAACGGCTGCCCGTTTCGGACGCTTAATGGGGGTGTGGCTGCCTTCCTGATAGGCTTTCATCAGATTGATGCGGGTCAAAAATTCGTTTGCGGAGTAAACGCCTTTCAGGTTTTCTCCGGGAATATGCATGAACATGGGCAAACCGGCGCCGGAGCCGATGAACACGGCATCGTACTCTTCCCGCAGCTCATTGACGTCAATGACCTTGCCCACCACCATATCGGTGAGAATTTCCACGCCCAGAGCCTTCAGACCCTCGATTTCCCGGGCCACAATGGCTTTAGGCAGACGGAACTCGGGAATACCGTAGCTCATCACGCCGCCGGGCAGATGCAATGCCTCGTACACAGTCACGGCATAGCCCCGCTTTGCCAAATCACCGGCGCAGGTCAAGCCTGCGGGACCGGAGCCGACCACAGCTACCTTGTAGCCGTTGGGTTCGGGTTTCTGAACATTTTCCAGAGGTTTCTCATTGTGACGGTCCGCCACGAAACGCTCAATCCGGCCGATGGCCACGCTTTCGCCCTTAATGCCCCGGGCGCAGTACTTCTCACACTGATTTTCCTGGGGGCAAACACGGCCGCACACGGCGGGCAGGCTGGAATCAATGGAAATGATGCGGTAAGCCTCGTCAAAATCACCCTCGCCGGCGGCGCGGATAAATGCCGGAATGTTCAAAGACACCGGGCAGCCTTCCCGGCAGCGGGGATATCTGCATTGCAGGCAGCGGGCTGCCTCGTCCTTCACCTGTTCTTCGGTGTAGCCGGTGGCCACTTCGTCAAAGTTTCTGGCCCGCACCAGAGGTTCCTGGGTGGGCATGGGATTTTTCGTCATAGACATATTGGCCATCTTACTCCACCTCCATTTTGAACAGATTGCAGGCTACGTCCCGTTCTTTCTTCTCGAAATCCTGATACATGGTGCTGCGGCAGATTGCCTCGTCGAAGTCAATCAAGTGACCGTCGAATTCCGGACCGTCCACGCAGGCGAATTTGATTTCGCCGCCTACGGTCAGTCGGCAGCCGCCGCACATTCCGGTGCCGTCCACCATGATGGGGTTCATAGAGGCCAAGGTTTTAATGCCGTACTTTTTCGTCAGCAGGCAAACAAATTTCATCATCGGCAGGGGTCCCAGCGTAATGACCTTGTCGTACTTCCGGCCGCTGTCAATCAGACTCTGCAGACCCTCGGTCACCAGACCCTTGGTTGCGTAGCTGCCGTCGTCGGTCATCACAACGCAGTGGTTGGTCATTGCGGTGATTTCCTTTTCCAGAATCACCAGATCCTTGTTCCGGAAACCGATGACCGCGTCCACATCTACGCCCCGGTTATGCAGCTCCCGAATGACCGGGAAACCGATGGCGCAGCCGGAGCCGCCGGCTACCACGCAAACGGTTTTCGCATCGTCCAGATCCGTGGGGTTGCCCAGAGGACCCACCACGTCTGCCAGATACTCGCCGGGCTTTTTATGATTCATCGTCTCCGTGGTTGCGCCGGCAACCTGGAAAATGAAACTAATCGTTCCCCGTTCAATATCCCAATCCTCAATGGTCAGGGGAATTCGCTCGCCGTCATCGGTGACGCGGAGAATACCGAACTGGCCGGTTTTTACTTTTTTTGCAATATGAGGCGCCTCCAACGTGATTTTTGTCAGAGTCGGGTTCAGCGGTTCCATATCTACGATTTTTACCATTTTTTGACTACCTCCATACCGAAAATAATTTGTTTTTCCCCTTCTGTGTGAAAAAATTTTCAATTACGTCAAACTTTTTTCACATCATGCACAAATACACTTTTGTCTTCCCATGAATTCGTTATAACAATTGCCAATGCCTTTTACCCGTCATTTTCAAACTTTTTATTAAACGGAATTATTTTTTTGATATAAATTTTTCATTTTTTGTCTTAATTTATTGTTAAAAATTTGATATAACTGAAGGAAAATGGGGGAGATAGCAAGTTTTGCCATCAGAAATTGCATTTTCGCTCCAAATCCGGTTTCTGACAGGAGGCGATTCCATGTCCAGTACGGCTTTACCGGAGAAAAATAACATGACCACCGGGCCGGAATGGCGCCGTCTGCTGCTGTTTGCCCTGCCGATTATGGCCGGGCAATTTTTGCAGCAATTATACAACACCGTGGACGGCATTGTGGTAGGGCGATACGTCAGCGCGGCCGCTTTGGGCGCCGTGGGCTCCTGCACCACCCTCGCCTTTCTGTTTCTTGCCGTGGCATTGGGTCTGGGCAACGGCTGCGGCATTTTCATCGCGCAGCTGTTCGGTGCTCAAAAAACGGAAACGCTGAAACGCGCCGTTGCCACCGCCTTGATTCTGTTCACCGGTCTGGGCATTGCCTTCAGCGCATTGGGCTTTTTTGCCGTGCGCTGGTTTGTGGTGACCCTGCTGCGGATTCGGGAGGCGCATTTGATTGCCCTGTCCGTGGGGTACTTCAGGATCTATGCATTGGGGTTGCTGTTCCAGTTTTTGTACAACTGCATCGCCTCCATGCTCCGCGCCGTGGGCGACTCCAAAGCCACCTTGTATTTCCTGCTGGTGTCCGCCGTGGGCAACCTGATTCTGGACCTGCTGTTCGTGGCAAAATTCCGGTGGGGCATCGTGGGCGCAGCGGCTGCAACCGTGATTTCCCAGTTCGTTTGTGTGATTTTCTGTTTCGGTTACTTTTTCGGGAAATACCCGATCTTTCGTTTTCAATCAAATGAATTTTCTTTTTCTACGGAAGATTGTGTATACATATTAAAATTAGGCATTCCCATGACTTTGCAGCAATGCATCGTCTCTTTCGGTAATGTTTTCATGCAGCGATTGGTCAATTATTTCGGTGAAGTGACCATGGCTGCGTTCACCTGTGGACTACGCATTGAGAACTATTGTATGATTCCCGCGCTGTCTCTGAACAGCGCTATGGCCATGTTCACCGGGCAGAATATCGGTGCCGGAAAAGTGGACCGGGTGGAGCGTGGATGGCGCAGCGCCGTTGCCATGGCGGTGGGCATTACCTTCGTCATTGCAACCGTTCTGTTTCTGGGCGCGTACCCCTTGGCGGGGCTGTTCGGCGTCACCGGCGAGGCGTTGGCGCAGTCCGTGGATTACATTCGTTTTATCAGTTATATGATGATACTTTTTTCCGTATACCTGACCACAAACGGCGTCATTCAAGGCAGCGGCGATGTCCTTTATGCCAGTTTGTGTTCTCTGTCCACGTTGGGCGTCCGTGTTTTGATATCGTATATTCTTGTATTTTGCTTTGATTTCGGGTATCATGTGATTTGGCGGTGTATTCCCATCGGTTGGGTGTTTGCGCTGCTGCTTTCCTTTGTCCGATTCCGTACCGGCAAGTGGAAAGAAAAAGCCGTGGTAGGAGGAGAAATGCATGACTGACAGCCCTTTTTTCGCGCTGATTTCCCGCATGAAATACATCGAGCGGTGGAGTCTGATGCGGAATTCCGTTCCGGAAAACATTCAGGAGCACAGCCATATGGTGGCGGTGCTGGCCCATGCTTTGGGTATGATTCGCCGGGAGATTTTCCATCAGCCCTGCAATCCGGAGCATTTGGCTGCTATTGCGCTGTATCATGACGCCACAGAAATTCTCACCGGGGATATGCCCACCCCCATCAAATATCAAAATCCGGAAATCCGTCAGGCTTACAAGCAGGTGGAATCTCTGGCAGCCCGGCGGCTGTTGGAATTTCTGCCCCCCGCTCTGCGCCCCGCCTATGCCGAGCTGTTGGACGAATCCGCCGCAGGGGAAGACTACCGGCTGGTGAAGGCTGCCGACAAGCTTTCCGCACTGGTGAAATGCATGGAAGAGCGCAAAGCCGGCAATACGGAGTTTCTCTCCGCGGAGCAATCCACCTTGGCCGCCATTCGGGCCATGGAGCTGCCGGAGGCGGACTATTTTCTGGAACATTTCCTGCCCGCATTCGGGCGGGATTTAGACAATCTCGGCAAAGGAGTATAACATCATGGAACAGTGGAAAAAAGACCGGATCAGCGAGCTGACCCGTATCTCCCGGGAACGGGAATTGACCGAGGCAGAGCAGGAGGAGCGAAAGCTGCTCCGGGCGGAATATCTGCAATCTTGGAAAGAGAGCGTCATCGGCACCTTGGATAACACCTATCTGGTGGATGATGACGGCAACAAGCGGAAACTGGAGCGGAAAGAACGCACCTGAGTTTTCCACAAAAGGCAAACAAAAGACGGAAGATTCCCGAAGAATCTTCCGTCTTTTTTGTTATTTGATTTCCGCAACTTTCGGTTACCCCGGCAAATATTCCCGCAGGCAGGCGGTCAACTCCTCGTCTGTGGCGGGCACACTCCAGAATTTCAGTTCCCCGTTCACTTCCACGGCGGGCAGATTCCGCACGTTGGGGTCATCGTGCATCGCCTTGCAGCCGGGGCAATAAGCAAACAGACAGCCCTCTTCCAAGCCCAGCTTTTTCCACAAAGTTTCATCTGTCACCATTTCCACAGTGCAATCCAGCCCCAAATCCTTGGCCGCATCTTCAATGCGTTCCTGATAATAGGTGTTCCGCCCGCAAATGGAGCAGTACAATTTAATTTCCACAGCCATACCGTTTTCCTCCCGCAAGTAAAAAAGAATGACTCCCGATGCCGGGAGCCATTCCATGGAATATTCAGAAATTATGCGCGGTCAATGGGCAGACCGGCAGCCTCCCGCTCCTTGATTGCGTCCTTGCGGCTCAGGTTTACGCGGCCGCGGTCGTCAATCTCGGTGACCTTTACCCAAGTCCAGTCGCCGATGTTCAGAACATCTTCCACCTTCTCGGTGCGCTTGAACTCCAGGTCCTTAATGTGGCACATGCCGTCCTTACCGGGCACCAGCTCAATGAATGCGCCGATGGGGATAATGCGGACCACCTGACCATAGTACATCTGGCCCACTTCCGGCTCAAACACGATGTTCTCAATGGTCTTGCGGGCAGCGCGGCAAGCCTCGATATCCTCGGAGGCAATGAAGATCATGCCCTCGTCGGTGATGTCGATTTTGCAGCCGGTGTCGGCGGTGATTTTCTGAATCACTTTGCCGCCGGAGCCAATGACTTCGCGAATCTTCTCGGGCTTAATCTGCATCTGAATCATCTTGGGAGCGCTCTTAGCCAGTTCCTTGCGGGGTTCGGGCAGAGCCTTCAGCATAACCTCGTCCAGAATCTGCAGACGTGCCTCCCGGGTGATTTTGAAGGCCTCTTTCACGATTTCATGTTTCAGACCGTCGTTCTTCAGGTCCATCTGAATGGCGGTGATGCCCTTCTTGGTGCCGGCCACCTTGAAGTCCATCTCGCCGTGGA
>CAJMMY010000025.1 GCA_905214605.1 uncultured bacterium
ACCTGCTGCGCAAGGCCTTTGAGGGCGACTGGCTGCCGCCGGAGATCCTGTGGCGTGAGAAGGCTGCTTTCTCGGATGCCGTGGGCCACAGCATGGTGGACGACATCAAGGAGTACACCAACAGCCTGTACACCGACGAAGAGTTCCAGCTGCGCCGGGCCAACTACTCGGCCCACTGCATGCCCTTTACCAAGGAGAGCCTGTTCTACCGGGAGATCTTCGAGAAGTATTACCACGACCAGAGCCGTACCATCGTGGATTTCTGGATGCCCAACAAGTCCTGGGAGGGCTGCAACGTGAACGACCCCTCCGCCCGGGTGTTGTCCAACTACGGTGCCAGCGGAGAATAAGGAATAATATGCAAATCGGCTGTAGCAGTTTTTGTTTTGCTACAGCCG
The DNA here is from genome assembly GCA_905214605.1 of uncultured bacterium. The sequence continues at coordinate 399 of CAJMMY010000025.1, forward strand.
ATTTTTCTTTCCAATTGTTGTTTCTTGGAATCGGTATCGCTTTCCGATTACTCCTCCAGCACCCGCAATCCGGCTACCGAGGAGATGGGCAGGGAGAATGCAATTGCACCGGCGGGGGTATTGGTGCCGCATTTTCCGGTGATTGCCTGCATGATTTTCCCTTTTTCTCCGGCTTTGGACACAATCAGAATCAATTCCTTTTCTTCCGCCAAAGAAACACCGAAGAATTTTTCCGCCCGCTTTGCACCGGTGCCTTTGGCATGAAGTACCGTGCCCCCAGCAGCGCCGGCAGAGCGGGCAGCGTTCATCACGGGGTCGGTATACCCCTCGTTCAGAACGACCATAATCAGTTCATAGTCGTATTTCTGCTCCGGTACGCTTTTGTCCGGTACCGCATTGTCCGTTAAATATGCCAAGGTTCTTCCCCCTCCTACGCTTTTGATGGGCACGGCCAACAGAATGCCGTTGCCGGGAATGTCAATAAACAATCTGCGCTTTGCACTTCTCAAAATCTGCCGGGTCTGTTCCCCTGTTGCCACCGTGCAGATAACCGCTTTTTCCGTTGCCTCCAAACCGTACAGGTTCAGATGTTCATTGGTGGCGGTGCCCCGCCCCAACATGGTCAGAACCATGGTCACCTGCTGTTTGTGCAGTAAGGTCGTCATTTCTTCCTTTCGGGCGCGGTCCAGAATGGTAATGACAAAATTCAATTCCATATCAACCCACCTCCCAAAGTTCGATAATCTCGTTGTCGTCCGGATACAGCTCCGGTACCGTCTGGGGCTGCCGTTTGGATTTGACCACATAAATAACGCCCATAATCTGAACGGTAATCAGCGGGGTCATTGCCACCAATGCCACCAAACCGAAGGCATCGGTGAGCACATTTCCGCCCAGTGCCTGACAAGCACCCATGGCAAAGGGCAGCATAAACGATGCGGTCATGGGACCGGAGGCTACACCGCCGGAGTCAAAGGCAATGGCGGTAAACATAGGCGGCACGAAAAAGCTCAAAGTCAGCGCGATGATGTAGCCGGGAATGAGGAACCAAAGAATGTTCCACCGCGTAATCACCCGGACCATCGCCAAGCCGTTTGCCGCGGCGATTGCCACGGAAAGGCTCAAGCCCATGGATTTTTCGGAAATTGCGCCGGCGCTGACCTCTTCCACCTGACGATTCAAGGTATGAACCGCCGGCTCTGCCCGGATAATGAACCAACCCATAAGCATGGAAAGGGGCACCAGCAGCACTTTTGTCCACCCGGAAACGATTTCCTGTCCCAATACCGTGCCCAAGGGGGAAAATCCCACGTTGACCCCCATGAGAAACAGCACCAGACCCACATAGGTATAACCCAAACCAATCAAAATCCGAATAAAGGGCACCCGGTGCAATTTCAGAGAAATCACCTGAAACACCAGAAAGAAAATCACAATGGGTGCCAAGGCAAGCACCATTTCTTTCATATACGTGGGCAGCACCCGCAGATAACTACCGGTAATTGCCACGGTGGACAGATAGCTCTGAATCTGATTTTCAGCATAAGCGCCGGAATTGTCGTTATTATAGAAAAATCCCAGCAGCATAATGGCCAGCACCGGACCGATGGAGCACAGCGCGACCAGACCAAAGCTGTCGCTTTCTGCGTTCTTATCGCTTCGAATGGCTGCCACACCGACGCCCATAGACATGATAAACGGCACGGTCATGGGTCCGGTGGTCACACCGCCGGAGTCAAAAGCTACGCTGAGAAAATCCGGGTCGGACAGCGCCGCCATAGTGAATACAATGCCGTAAAAAATCAACAGCAGCCACCGCAGCTGAATCCCGAACAGAATACGGAGCATGCAAACCATCAGAAAGAACCCGACCCCCATGCCCACCGTTGCCAGCAGAACCCCGGAATGAATATGGGGCACGTTCGCCGCCAGAACCTGCAAATCCGGCTCCGCCACCGTAATGGCCAAGCCCAACAGAAAGCTGACGCTTAAAATCAGCCACAGCTTACGGGATTTTGTCATACGGGAACCGATGTATGTACCGATTAAGGTCATGGATTTTTCCGAGCCGAAGGAAAACAGACCCATGCCCAGAATGAGCAGCGCCGTTCCAATCAGGAAGGACAGCATCAAATCCGGCGTCACCGGAACCACAAGGAAACAGGTCGCAGCCACGATGGCCGCAATGGGCAGCACCGAGCGGACCGATTCCATCAATTTTTCATGAAGTATGGTTTTACCGACCAAAGGGACCCCTCTCTTTTTCTTGCAAAATATTTCGAGATACGATAGTATAACACAGAAGGCTGAAGAATATATGAAATTTTTCCAAACAGATTCAACAAAAAGCCAAAACTGTCCATAATTTTGTCATATTTTTCTGGTACAATACCCCCAAAATAACGACACAGAACGGAGTATGCCTATGTACATCAAAATCGAAGACAATCGGCCCCATATCACCAGCCGGCTGCGCAGTCACATTCTGAATATTCCCCCGGAGGCTCGTATGTCCAGCGGTATTGTCATCAACGGACGGCGCATTAAAAGTCTGGTGTTTACAACGGACATTGCCATTATCCGAAACTGCGATGCAGACGCTGTACTGGCGGTCTATCCCTTTACCCCGCAGCAGACCATTTCCGAGGCTCTGATTCAGAATTCTTCCATTCCCGTGCTGTGCGGCGTAGGCGGCGGAACCACGCAAGGTATGCGCACCACCATGCTGGCTTGGGACGCGGAATCTCAGGGCGCCATGGGCGTTGTGGTCAATGCCCCCATGAGCAATGAAGACATTCGGAACATCTGCAAAGTTGTGGACATTCCCGTGGTAGTCACGGTGCTGAACGAGCATACGGACATTGCCGCCCGGTTGGACGCAGGCGCCACCATTTTGAACGTCTCTGCGGCAGACCGGACCCCGGAGGTCATTCGCGCCATTCGGAAGGACTTCCCCAACATTCCCATCATCGGAACCGGCGGCCCCACCGGTGAATCCATTCGCCGCACCATTGAAGCCGGTGCCAATGCCATCAGCTATACCCCGTCCAGCACCAAAACCCTGTTCTCCACCATGATGGACGACTACCGTACCAGAGAAGATTAAGGATACTTTCCATAGCAAAAACGCACCGAAATTCGGTGCGTTTTTGTTATTCGTCATGTGCACCTTCCGGTTCCAGAACGTGTTCCAGACCGGTTTTCAAGATGGTTTGAATATGGTCGTCAATCAGACGGTAATAGATGCTTTTCCCGGCGCGGCGGTTGCCCACCACAGCCATCTGCTTGAGAAACCGCAGCTGATGGGAGGTGGCGGATTGACTGATGCCCACTGCCTCGGCAATTTCGCTGACGCACTTTTCCCCGTCAATCAGCTGAAAGAGAACCTTGACCCGGGTGCAGTCCGAGAAAACAGTATAAAAATCGGCCAGTTTCTGCAGCACGGTTTCTTCCGGCTGCGTCCGAGCTGTCTGCTCCACGGAGATTCGCCTCACTTCCCAAAAATTTCAGAGTATCTGTTATTTTAACAAGTTTTCCGCTTTTTTGCAATGCCCGAGATTTTTTCCCGGGCATTGTTTGTTTAATCATGCTTTTTGTAGAGAATCCGAATTGAGAATACAAATGATGGAAACACCGGTATCCGCAAACACAGCGGTCCACATATTGGCGTGTCCGGTCAGACCCAGAATCATAATCAGGAACTTGATGACCAGCGCAATCACCACATTTTCCCGGGCGATGCGGTTGGTTGACCGGGCAATGCGAATGGACTGGGGAATGGCGGAAACGTCTCCGGTCATGAACACCACGTCGGCAGCTTCAATGGCGGCGTCTGCGCCGGTGCCCATGGCTGCGCCCACGTCTGCGCCGGCCAACACCGGAGCATCGTTGATGCCGTCGCCCACAAACATCACCTGACCGTGTTTTTCCCGCAGTTTCTGCAGCACGTCAAACTTCTGCTGTGGCAGCAGCTTGGCATGAACTTCCCGGATTCCCGCGGTTTCCGCCACCCGGTCGGCGCTTGCCTGGGCGTCACCGGTGAGCATGGCGGTGGTAATGTTCATGGCATCCAATGCCTGCACGGCATCTTTCGCATCGGCTTTCAGCGTATCGTCAATCTGAATGGTGCCGATATACTGTCCGTTGCGGGCCATCAGCACTTCCGTGCCCACGGTTTCCGGCGCTCCGGTGAGGTCGATTCCATGCTCCTGCATCAAACGGCGGTTGCCGCACAGCAGCTCCTGACCATGGAGCATGGCCGCAATGCCGGAGCCGGCCGTTTCTTTCATGCTGTCCGGGGTTTCAACGGTCAGACCTTTTTCTTTGGCCGCCGCCACAATGCTCAAGCCGATGGGGTGGGTGGAATTCCGCTCGCAAGCGGCAGCCATCGCCAACAATTCATCGGCATCGGTGTTTCCGTGGGGCACAGCAGCCTGCACAATGAAATTGCCTTGGGTAATGGTGCCGGTTTTATCCATCGCAACGGCCTGCACCTTGCACAGAGATTCCAGTGCCACGCCGCCTTTAAACAGAATTCCCGCTTTGGAGCCCCGACCGATGCCGCAGAAGAATGCCAAGGGCACACTGAGCACCAGCGCACAAGGGCAGGAAATGACCAGGAAGGTCAGTGCAGTGTAAACCCAATAACTCCAGTTGCCAGTGACCACAGAGGGCACTACGGCGGTGACAAGGGCCAGCAGACACACAAGCGGTGTGTAATACCTGCAGAATCGGGTAATGAATCGGTCAATTTGCGGTTTGGAGGCAGCGGCATTTTCCACGGCATCCAAAATGCGGGTCACCATGGATTCGGACAAGGGCTTTTCCACCAGAACTTTCAGCGCGCCGTTCTGATTCACGCAGCCGGAAGTGACGCTGCTGCCCACCACCACTTTTACGGGGACCGGCTCGCCGGTAATGGCAGAGGTGTCCAGATAGCTTTCGCCCTCTACTACGGTGCCGTCCAGAGGGATTCGGTCGCCGGGGCGGACCAAAACCACATCGCCCACCTTGGCATCTTCCGCCGGGAGCACCTTAACGGTGTTTCCGGAAACCACGCTGACCACTTCCGGCCGCATATCCACAGCGCCCATAATCTGGCTGCGGCTGCGCTGGGTGGCAACGGTTTCGAACAGCTCACCGACGCGGTAGAACAGCATCACGCCCAGAGCTTCCGGGTATTCGCCAATGAGAAACGCGCCGATGGTGGCAATGGACATCAGGAAATTTTCATCAAACACCTGACCGCGGCACAGATTCTGGAATGCCGCCCAGATGACCTCGCCGCCGCAAATCAGATAGCCCGCCAACATGGTAAACAGATAAGCGCGGTCGGAAATCACGCTGAAATGATGGAGCAGACCGCCCCCCAACAACAAAATGGCGCTGACTGCAATAATCAGCAAATTCTGACGCAGTTCCTTTTTGCTGTCCGCCTCAGCGGCTTTCACCGCGTCTGCCCCGGGAGACAGCCGCTGATAAGGCACAACCTCCACGTCCGGCTCCAATGCATGCACCACGGATTCCAGTTTCGGCAGCAATCGGTCCTGATTGGCCGCCGCCAAACGCAGCTGCTTGGTCGCATAGACCACGCTGGCATATTCCACTTCCGGCATAGCCTGAATTTTCTGCTCAATCTTGGCCGCACAGTTGGGGCAGTCCAATCCCTCCAGAATGTAAATCCGCTGCTCCGTTTTGGTCACGGGCATGGCTTTTTCCGGTGTTTCCCCACCCTCATGATGGTGATGATGCTCGTGGTCGTGTCCGCAGCCGCACTCCTCATCATGGTGATGGTGCTCGTGGTCGTGACCGCAGCCGCACTCTTCATCATGGTGATGGTGCTCATGGTCATGTCCGCAGCCGCACTCTTCATCATGGTGGTGATGCTCATGGTCGTGTCCGCAGCCGCACTCTCCATCATGGTGATGATGCTCATGGTCGTGTCCGCAGCCGCACTCCTCATCGTGGTGATGGTGCTCATGGTCGTGACCGCAGCCGCACTCCTCATCATGGTGATGATGCTCATGGTCATGACCGCAGCCGCATGCACAGAATTCTTCTTCCTCTGTATGGTGACGGTGTTCCAATTCTTCAGACATGGAAATGCACCTCCTGTAAATTTTAATATATGAACACTTGTTCAAATGTTAATTCATTATAATCACATTCTACGCAGAATGTCAATAGAAATTACAGGAAATTTCCGGGAAATCAGCGCCGAAAAAGAAAAATCCGGAGGCACAAGGCCTCCGGATGGGAACAATGGTCTTATTTTGCCCGGGTTTCGCAATACATGCAGCGGTAAATCCGATGCTCCGGGTCGGTGAGCAGGAATACGTGGGGCAGCTCCTGCTCCGTGCTGGTGATGCAGCGGGGATTTTTGCAGCGCAGCACATTGGTCAGTTTGGTGGGCAGACCCACCCGGCGCTTTTCTGCCAGATGACCCCCGCGGATAATGTCCACGGTCACGTTGGGGTCCACATAGCCCAGTACATCGGTGTCGATGTCGATGTCATCGTCCACCTTGATGATGTCCTTTTTCCCCATTTTCCGGCTGACAACATTCTTAATGATCGCCACGGAGCAATCCAACTCGTCCAAGTGGAGCAGACGGTAAATCTCCATGCCCTTGCCGGCGGTAATGTGGTCAATGACAATGCCGTTGTGAATGGAATCAATCTTCATGGGGCAGTACCTCCAACAGTTTCAGAATCAGCGCCATGCGCATATACTTTCCGTACAGCACCTGCTTGAAGTAGCAGGCGCGGGGGTCCTGGTCGATGGCAACGCTGATTTCATTGACGCGGGGCAGGGGGTGCATGATAATCAGATCATTTTTCGCACGGTTCAGTTTCTCCGGGGTCAGAATGTAGCTGTCTTTCAAGCGGAGGTAATCCTCTTCGTTGAAGAACCGCTCTTTCTGCACGCGGGTCATATACAGCACGTCCAGCTCCGGCATTGCCTCTTCCAAATCGGTGGTTTCCCGGAAGGGAATGCCGTTTTTCACCAGAAATCCCTCCCGCACATAGCCGGGGAGGTTCAATTCTTCCGGAGAAATCAGCACAAAGTTGATGCCCTCATACCGAGACATGGCCTCGATGAGAGAATGCACCGTCCGGCCGAATTTCAGGTCGCCGCACAGACCGATGGTCATATTGTTCAGCCGGCCTTTTTCCCGGGAGATGGTCAGCAGGTCCGCCAATGTCTGGGTAGGGTGGTTGTGTCCGCCGTCGCCGGCGTTGATTACGGGAATGGTGGCGTTCATGGCCGCCACCAGCGGTGCGCCCTCTTTCGGGTGGCGCATGGCAATGATGTCGGCATAGCAGGACACCACCTTGGCGGTATCCGCAATGCTCTCGCCCTTGACAGCGGAAGAGGAATCCGCACCGGCTACGGTGAGCACATTGCCGCCCAGCTCATACATGGCGGCCTCAAAGCTCAGACGGGTCCGGGTAGAGGGCTCAAAAAACAGAGTGGCCAGTTTTTTACCGTGGCAGACCTCTGCATATTTCTGAGGATTTGCAATAATGTCGTTGGCGGTGGCAATGAGCTCATCCAGTTCTTCTACGGAAAGGTCCAGAATGTTGATGAGAGATCTCATGCCTGAACCTCCATCCAGCTTTCATCGTCCGGATTGTTCCGGAACTGCAGCAGACGGGCCACGTCTTCCGGAGCAATGTAGCCTTCTTCTGCGGCCACTTTTGCAATCACATCGAAATTGGTCAGGCTGATGTTCTTCACATTGGCCTCTGCCAGACGGGTCAGACCCTTCTTCATGCCGTAGGTGAAGATGGACACCACGCCCAGAACGTCTGCGCCGAATGCACGGAGCACATTCACAACGTCCAGAACGCTGCCGCCGGTGGAAATCAAGTCCTCCACCACAACCACCTTCTGACCGGGCTGCAGGCGGCCTTCAATCTGATTCTTCCGGCCGTGGTCCTTTGCGCTGCCGCGGACATAGCCCATGGGCAGGCCCAGAATATGTCCGGTAATGGCTGCGTGAGCAATGCCGGCGGTGGAAGTGCCCATCAGCACTTCCGCGTCGGGATAATGGGTGCGAATCAGCTCTGCCAGACCGTTTTCCACATCCGTACGCACAGCAACGTCCGTCAGAGTCAGGCGGTTGTCGCAGTAAACAGGGCTTTTAATGCCGCTTGCCCAAGTAAAAGGCTCGTTGGGGCGGAAAAATACCGCCTGAATTTTCAGCAAGTCTCTTGCAATTTGATTTTCCAGTTCCATAAGAAATACCTCCAACCGATGTTTGATGTTCCGTTATTGAAATTATCCCACAAATTCTGCCACGCAGCGGCGGTAAGCAGCCACGGGGTCAGCAGCGCCGGTGATGGGGCGGCCCACAACGATGTAGTCCGAGCCCAGCGTTTTTGCGTCTGCCGGGGTAGTCACCCGCACCTGATCACCCTTATCCCCGTCGGCAAAGCGAATGCCGGGGGTAACGGTCAGGAATTCTGCGCCGCAAGCGGCATGCACCTTGCCGGATTCCAGAGGAGAGCAAACCACGCCGTCCAAACCGGCCTCTTTTGCGTTTTTGGCATAAGCCAGAACCACCTGGTCCAACGGTTCGTGAATGAGCAGTTCCTGCTGCATCCGTTCCTCGCTGGTGCTGGTCAGCTGGGTAACCGCAATCAGCAGCGGGCGGGTACCGTCGGGCCGGGTCAGGCCCTCCAGAGCAGCCTCCATCATGGCTTTCGTGCCGGCAGCGTGGAGGTTCACAATGTCCACACCCAGACGGGAGAGAACCGCCATGGATTTTTTTACGGTGTTGGGAATGTCATGGAGTTTCAGGTCCAGAAAGACCCGATGGCCTCTGGCCTTGATTTCCCGCACGATGGACGGACCCTCTGCATAATACAGCTCCATACCGATTTTCACAAAGGGTTTCTCCTCCGTGAACTTGTCCAAAAACTGCAAGCAGCTTGCAGCGTCTGCGAAATCGCAGGCGATAATTACATCTTTACCCATGATGTGCTCCTCCTATAATATCGGTTATATTCTTTATGCCGTACCGCTCCATAGCGGCAGGCATGTTTTCGATTATATGCTTGCAGACCATAGGCTCCGTAAGATTGGCTGCGCCGACGCCCACTGCCGTTGCGCCCGCCAGCATCAGCTCCAGCACATCCTCCGCATAGCAAACGCCGCCCATGCCGACTATCGGTATGCTTACGGCTTCATAAACCTGATAGACCATGCGCACGGCCAGCGGAAAC
>CAJMMY010000026.1 GCA_905214605.1 uncultured bacterium
GCCGATAACAGCGTCAATCAACTGTTTTTCACCTCCCTGAGGATATTTCACCTTCTCGGGCACAATCACAACGCCGTACTTCTCGGGATTGAGAGAATTCAGCAGGTCGATTGCGTCCTGTTTGTTCTCTTCAATGCCGTAGTAGGCTTTGTCCACACCCTGAGCGATACGGACCAGCTCAATACCTTTGAGCAGTTCTTCCGGATGCTCCAGCATGGTGCGATGGTCGCCGTTCAGATAGGGCTCGCATTCAGCACCGTTGATGATCAGGGTATCCACTTTGCCGCGGCCGCCCTGAATCTTGAAGTGGGTGGGGAACATAGCGCCGCCCATACCGACAACGCCGCCTTCCCGGATGCGCTCCAGGATTGCATCGGGGTCTTTCAGCTGCTGTTCGGTCAGGGGAGCCAAATCGGTGCAGGGGGTATCCAGACCATCATTTTCGATCACGATGGAAGGAACCATATCACCAATTACACAATGACGTCTGGGCTCGATTGCCACAACTTTACCGGAAACGGTAGCGTGAATCGGAGCGCAGAGCGGAGCAGGATTATCGCCAATCTTCTGACCCATCGTGACCGTGTCGCCCACTTTGACCAGGGGCTGGCAAGGAGCACCGATGTGCATCTGAAGAGGAATGACGACCTGAGGCGGCTGAGCAATATAAGAAGTAGCCAGTGTGGGCTGCTTCATTTCATCAGGATGAACGCCGCCATAATACTTGAAGGGCATTAGCATCACCTCTCTATAATTTAACCAACCCATTCTATCATAAGAAAAAAAAGTTGTCCATACGAAAAAGACGAAAAAATGCCTTCTTTGCCGAACAACTTTTTAACAATTATGCGATTTTTTTGACGATTTCCCAACACTTTCCGAATGTAGGAAGTCTATGGAATTTCATACTTGTTTCTCCGTGAAAGACACTCCGAAGAAAACACAGCAACCATTCCGATAACAATCTTAATTTATTTCTTTTCTTCGTTCTTTCCGCTATGATTTACGTTCCGGGAGAACGTCACGCCTTCCTTATGCAGATAAACGTCCAACTTCACCCGGTCGCCACGGACCAAGCTCTGGGTAAACTCATAAGGCTGACCATTTTCCGTCCGCGTGACCCGCTGCACGGAGAAAGCGGGACTTCCTGGGCGGCAACCCAGCAATTCTGCCTCTCTCCGGCTCATTACAACCGCCTCATAGCTATCCACAGCCTCATAGGGCACAATGCCCCGTTCATACAGCAGGCTGTAAAAACTGTGCGTCTGGAGCAGCGAACGGGTCAGCGTGGGATAAAGATACTGGGGATAAAAAGACGTCTCCAGCGTCATTGCCTCGCCGTTGACATAGCGAATGCGGGAAAACTTATACACCGGAGTCAGCGGATTATCCAGCTCCAGCATTTTCACAATATCCGGGGGCGGCTCAATCACGTCATACTCCACCAATTTGGAGGAGGGCGTCAAACCCATGGAAGACATTTCGGAGGTAAAGGAATACAGCTTCTCCGTTTTTCTCCGGACCTTCGGTTCTGCAACATAGGTACCTCTTCCCTGTTTCCGCACCACAAGACCCTCGTCTTCCAGCATACTGACTGCCTGACGAACCGTGCTGCGGCTGATATCAAAATTCTTGCACAGTTCCGATTCCGACGGCAGCTGATCTCCGGGATTCAAGGTACCGGCCGTAATATTCCGTTTAATAATATTCACAAGCTGACTATATAGTGGAATATCCGATTCCATGGACAGCCGGCTCATCAAAACTGGATTTTTGTCCATTCGTACACCTTCCCATTTCTCTATTGTATTTTTACGGACCTTTCGTCCTCCCGCACATCCCATGCTATGGGGCGAAATCCCGCCATATTCTCATCATTAACGTCATTATAAAGGATACTGTCATTCCGTGCAAGTTGTTTAGCACTTTTCTAACGAAATAATTTTCAATTTTTCTCCGTGTTTTTAGAAAAGTTTGAAATTTTGTGTAAATTATCATGATTCAATCTGGATTTTTTTGTGAATTCGTTGTATTGAAAGCCACTTTTCATAGTGCTACAATGTTTCACATCACGTACAATTTTCCCTCAGTGGAAACCACCGAGGGAAAATTACTGGGAGTAAAAGGAGAAAATAGGCTATGGAACTCGTTATGAAAATCAACAGCGCGGTCAACAGCTTTGTCTGGGGTCCAATTATGCTGGCGCTGCTGGTCGGCACCGGTATCTACATTACGGTCCGAACCAATTTCATGCAGGTACGCCGATTCGGCTACATTCTGAAACATACTGTGGGCAGTCTGTTCCAGAAATCCGACAAAAATCACGGTAACAACCTTTCCCCCTTCCAGGCGGTTTCCACCGCTTTGGCCGGCACGGTGGGTACCGGTAATATCGCCGGCGTCACCGGCGCAATTTTTGCCGGCGGTCCCGGCGCTGTGTTCTGGATGTGGATTTCCGCATTCTTCGGCATGTGCACCAAGTATTCCGAGATTGCTCTGGCTGTAAAATTCCGTGAGAAAGACGAGAACGGTCGGTACCACGGCGGCCCCATGTACTATATTACCAATGGTTTGGGAACAAAATGGCATTGGTTGGCCATTCTCTTCTGCCTGTTTGCCGGTCTGGCTTGCTTCGGCGCAGGCAACATTGCCCAGTCCAGTGAAGTGGCCGGTGCATTGAGCAGTCTGTTCGGTATGAAACCGCTGGTTTCCGGTATTCTCATGGCCGCCGTCATTTCTGTGGTCACCATCGGCGGTGTGAAACGCATCGGACAGTTCACCTCTTATCTGGTGCCCGTCATGTCCGTATTCTATCTTCTGGCAGGTATCGCCATTATCGTCCTTCGCATCAACCAGATTCCCGCCACGCTCGTATTGATTGTCAAGAGCGCATTCAGCTTCAAAGCCGTCGGCGGCGGTGTGTTCGGCTATGCCATTATGGTTGCCATGCGTCAGGGCTTTGCCCGGGGCGTGTTCTCCAACGAAGCCGGTCTGGGCACCGCGCCCATTGCGCACGCAGCCACTTCCACGGAAGAGCCCTGCGAGCAGGCTATGTGGGGCGTGTTCGAAGTGTTTATGGATACCTTCCTCATTTGTACCATCACCGCCCTGGCAGTCCTGCTGTCCGGTGTTCTGGACGTTCCCGGCGGTCTGGATTCCTTTGATTCCAAAGGCGCTGCCGCTGCCGCTGCATTCAATGCCATTCTTCCCGGTACCATCGGCGGCACCATCATTCAAATCAGCTTGCTGTTCTTCGCACTGTCCACCGCCATCGGTTGGAGCTATTACGGCGAAACCTGCTGGAGTTACCTCTTCCACGGCAACAAGGTTGTCATTCTGATTTTCAAGCTGACCTTTGCCGCCGTCTGTATTCTGGGTGCCGTTGGTTCCGGTACCCTCATGTGGGATATTTCCGACACCTTGAACGGTCTCATGGCAATCCCCAACCTGATTGCCCTGCTCCCCTTGTCCGGGGTGGTCTTCCAGATGACAAAAGACTATTTCGACAAAGCCGACAAAGACTGAACGGAATCGAAAGTTGCAAAAACGCCTCGGACTCACTCCGGGGCGTTTGACATTCCCAAACGGACCTTGTATGATAGGTACATTCACGAAGAAAGCAGGTCGTTTCCATGGGTAGATTTTCAAAATTCTGTTTGCTGTGTATGACAGCTGTGCTGCTTTTCGCTGCCTGCGGGCTCTCTGTTTCCGCAAGCGGGGATGCTGCCGACCAAACGGAGGAATCCAAGGACCCCGCGGTGCAGCAGATTCTGGACCGTCTGAGCGGTCTGACGGACCAAACCCGCAGTATGTCCGATGATGAATTGAGCGAGTACCTGCAATCCATAGCCGGGGAATACCGGTTGACGCTGAATCAAGAGCAGCTGGACTTTTTGATCTCCGCCTGCCGGGGGCTGGAAAAAGCCAACGATGCCGGCAATGCCGTGCAGGATTACGGTCAAAAGGTCTCCGCCTTTGCCCAAGCCATGCAATCCGTTCTGGCAGCCATTCAAAAAATGCTCAGCACCGTCAGCGAATTCCTGCAAAATCTGATTTCCGCCTTTGCATAACCGAAACAAACAAAACAGCGTTCCTTGCGACAAACTGTGCCGCCGGGAACGCTGCTTTTTTATTCCATATTCTGACTGTCTTTGACCAAATCGAACCGCTTTTCTTCCGATTCTTTTTCTTCCATTTCCTCGGCATTTACCGCCGCTTGATGCATCAGATGGGAGAAAATCTTCAGATTCCGAATTTTATCTAAACTGGGAATGTACAGATATTTCCGCACAAGGTACAAAATTGCAATGGACAGCACCGCAAACAGATTTTCCAACGGAGACGTGTGCTCCGCAATCATCTGCCGGGCGATCGCCAACAGCATCACTTCCAGTACGGCGCCCATGGTGTGGTTACAGAGCATTTTAATAAACTCCAAACCGATGACCAATGTTGCCGCCATGGACAACACCTCCGGAAACAGCTCCGGGTTCTTGACCAATTCGATCGGTGTGACGGACAGCACCAACCCCGCCAGCGCCGCAATCAGCGCCACCATCAGCAGAGCACCCACCAGCATTTCCAATAAGCCGGAGGCCAGATTCAGCCATTCCTGCAAACGTTTTTTCAAATCCAATTTGTTAACTCCTTCCCGGGACCTTTACCGAAGGGGTTCCTTCTGCATTTTTGCCCATCTTCTGGGATATTTTTTCGGTGTGGGGGATACCTTCCGAATTTTCACCACCGTATGCACCACGTCTGTGCCGGGAATGGTGTAAGGCATCACAGCCTCTACTTCCCCGCCCAATGTACGAATTGCACCGGCAGCCTCTTGGAGCTCTTCCTCCGGTTCCGGTCCTTTCATGGACAAAAACGCGCCCCCGACTTTTACCAACGGCAGACACAGTTCCGCCAGCAAATCCAGTCGGGTAACCGCCCGCGCCGTAGCGAAATCAAAGGACTCCCGCAGTTCCTCCGGCGCCTCTTCCGCCCGGGAAATCACGGTGGTTACCTGTTCCAGCCCCAGTATTTCCGTCACCTGTTCCAGAAAATGAATCCGCTTGCCCAAGCTGTCCATCAAGGTCAGCTGCAAGGTCGGCTCCCCGATTTTCAGCACCATACCGGGAAATCCCGCGCCGGTACCCACGTCCACAAGGGATTTTCCTTTCAGATTCTCCGCAGTGAGCAGCGCCGCGCAATCCAGAAAATGGAGCTGAGCGGTATCCGTCTCTCCGGTAATTGCCGTCAGATTCATCACCTTGTTGGTTTCTTCCAGCATGGTATAGTATGTGCGATATTGTTGCAGGCTTTCCGGGCTCAGGGGCAGGCCCAATGCGGCAAAGCCGTTCAGCAAAAGTTCTTCCATAAGCTCTCCTGTATCGAAAAATCAACCGCACCCAATCCAATGGGTGCAAAAAACGGGTGTGCAGTCTGTTCTGCACACCCGATTTTAACATATCCCGCAGAATTCATCAAGCATAGAAGTCATGATCTCCGATGGAGACCACGAACGTCCGCGTGTTCCGGAACCAACTGGTGCTGCCCACAGCGGGATTCACAAAGTACAAACTATCTCCGGCAATGTTGCAGCCGTCCAAACAGAGCTTTGCCGCCAGAACGGATTCCTCATTGGGCTCCATATAAATACTGCCGCTGCGCACAGGGTCAAACTGAATACCGTAGGTGGTGTCAAAAATCACGCCCTGAATGGTATCCGGGAATCCGGCGCTTTCCGCACGGTTCATAACAACGTTGCCCACGCTGATTTTTCCATCCAAAGGCTGGTTGCCTGCCTCGGCATTGATGATACGGCTGAGCCAGTACACATCGTCTGCCTGATAATAGCTGTCTCCCGACTGGCACACCTGCATCTGGTCCATCACCAGATTCGCCATGCCGTTTTCCTGATCCCATTCCACATCAATGGAAAAGGCGTCGCACATCAGCCGCAGGGGAACCAGCAGCGTGCCCCGGTACATCACCGTGCCGGTGGGTACATAAAAATAGCGTCCGTTCACAACGATGTACGGCCGGTCTGCACTTGCCGAAATGGTGTAATTCTCCACCCGGCCCGTTGCCTCTTGAGTTTCCTCGTCCCAAGTCACCACAGCGCCCAAGTTCAGTGCGCCGCAGAACGACCGGAAAGGAATGTATGTGGTCTGGTCCACCATATAACCGGAATATTCCAGATTTCCGTCCACGCAAATGGGAATTTTCTGATACAGGACGGTTTCTTCCTCCGGAAGATCGTCCTCCATGGCCGCATAACCGCATAGCAGAGAACCAAGCAGACAAATGACGCACATCAAAATGATGTTCATTCGCAATCGTCTCGTCATAATATGCTCCTTTTGTTTCTTATGCTTTCCGCCGTTTCGCATCTCAAACAGCAGAAAATACAATCCGTTTGCTTGTGATAATATTATAAGAAACAAATTTTAACCTTTCAATTTACTTTTTGCACAATCGCCTTGTGTCGAAACTATATATTCTGCACAATATCGCAGGATATTGGGATTTTTATTGGTGTTATCCCGCATTTGAAACACAATATATTGTGTTGTCGCATTTGCACAAAAAGATAAAAATTACAAAAAAGTGTCAATTTCGACACTTTTTGTGATAGGTTCTTGACTGCAAATATGTAGTTATGTAAACCAAATCAGTACTTTTTACATCTCTTTTTTCGTTCCGATTGCGTCCAGACACTGCTGCAGCGCCTTGGAAAGCTGGTCCGGGCAGGAGGTATTTTTCCAGCCGCAGCGAATGCCCTGCAGCTTTTCAATGGCAGCTTTCGCCTCCATTCCCTCCACCAACCGGCAGATGCCCTGCAGGTTGCCGTCGCAGCCCTGCTCCACGTGTACGTGCCGAATGATTCCTGCCTCGTCCACTTCCACGTCCATGCGCACCGAGCAGGTTCCTTTGGGATAATAAGTCACTTTCATCAAATCTCACCCTCGCTTTTGTTCGTTTCCGGCGCTCAGTATACCATAGCCCGCTCCGGATTGCCATACCATTCTTTCCGAATACCCCGCTCCGCGCCTGCATACAGTAGGAAATAAAGTCATTCCCGGAGGTGGTGTCATGTCCCTGCGAAAAATTCTGGCCGCAACCGGCGGCACGCTGCTGCTGTTTCACATGGCGCTGACTGCCGGCGGCTATGACAATCCCGCTCATTGGTTAAAAGCCCGTCTGACAGACCCGCAGCTGGTGAAACTCTCCATGGCATTGGAGCTGAACGGTTTCCGCCCCGCTCCGCTGCTGTCTACCCCGGAGCCCATTGTTTCCTCACCCGCGCCCACGTCTGCCCCCACTCCAACGCCATCTGCAGAATCTCTCCCGGAAATTCTGCCCACCAGTGCCTCCGGCGGTTTGACCATTAAAAACGCAACCGATTACGATGTGACCCCCGCCCAGCTTTTGGCAGACGGTACGGAGCTGACCCTTTCTGCGGACCAACCCCAAATTCTCATCATTCACACCCATTCCAGCGAGGCTTATACCATGGACGAGGTGGACCGCTATGACCCCTCCGACACCCTTCGCACCCAAGATACACATTATAATATTATCCGCGTAGGCGATGAACTGACCACCGCATTGGAATCCTATGGTCTCCATGTGATTCACGACCGGGGAATTTACGACTATCCCAGCTACACCGGTTCCTATAATCGCACCGGTGATGCCATCAGCGCCTATCTCCAACAGTACCCCACCCTTTCCATGGTCATCGACCTCCACCGAGACGCCATCGGCACCGGCGACGTCATTTATAAAACCGTGGCGGAAAACGAAGGCATTGCCGCCTCTCAGGTCATGTTCGTGGTGGGCAGCAACGGCAGCGGTTTGGACCACCCCAACTGGCAGAAAAATCTGCGCTTGGCGGTTTATCTTCAGAATGCCGTCTGTCGGATGCACCCCTCTCTCATGCGCCCCATTCAGCTGGTCAACGAGCGGTATAATCAGCAGCTGACCAACGGCTCCCTCATCTTGGAGGTAGGCAGCAGCGGTAATACACTGCAAGAGGCATTGAATGCCATTCGGATGTTTGCCGAGGCAGCCGGTCCGGCTTTGGTGCAGCGGATCTCTTAAATTGGTATACTTTCTCCGCCTTCCGGGCAGAATGGCAGTATCCTATCCAAGAGAGGTACCATCATGAAAGTCAAAGACGTTATGACAAAACACACCGTTCAAATTCAGCCGGAGGAATCCGTCAGTTTAGCCGCCCGACTGTTGGAACGGGAAAATATCGGCGCACTGCCCGTATGCGACAGCAAAGGAAAATTGCAGGGCATGCTCACCGACCGAGATATTACCGTCCGCTGCGTTGCCACCGGGAAAAATCCCAACACCACACCGGTCCGGGATATTATGTCCGGCGGTGTGTTCACCGTCACCCCCGGCGATACATTAGAAAATGCCGCCGCACTCATGGGGAAAGCTCAGGTCCGCCGCCTGCCGGTGTGCGAAGACGGAAAGCCCGTGGGCATGCTCTCCCTTGCCGATGTTGCCCGACAGACAAATTACGAAATGGAGGCCGCCGCAGCCTTGTCGGATATTTCCGCCGGTGTCCGCCGCCGCGCCAACTCCTGACCCGCCAAAATCCGCCGAAACGGCGGATTTTTTGAGCCCATTTTCCGGACGAAAAATTTTTTCCGAAAAATCGAAAATTTCTCTTTACAAATACAAATGAATGTGGTATAAATAAAGCATAGTCAATAACAACAATCATTATCATTAAGAAAGAGGGCGACGGAATGGAAAAAACGCAGCGGTTCAGCAAAAAACGGCAAGCCATTTACGACGCTCTGAAAGCGTCCAAGGCGCACCCCAGCGCCGAGACCATTTACCAAACCCTTAAGCCCATTTACCCGGATTTGAGTCTGGGCACCGTTTATCGGAATCTGAAAGCCATGGTTGCCACCGGCGACGCGCTGTGTGTGGGCAACGTGGAGGGAAAAGACCGATTCGACGGCTACACCGCGCCCCATCTCCATTTGATTTGCCGGTGCTGCGGCGAGATTTTGGACCTGGATATGTCCGATGCTCTGTTGGAGCATTGTCAGCAGCTTTCCGAAATATGGAACGTTGCCATTGACTTGAACAGCCTGCACTTCACCGGGCTGTGCCAAACCTGTAAAGACCGGAATGAGCTGGCCGGATAAGGCCCCGTCCCGATTTTGATAAAAAAGTAGAGTAAATACCAAATTTAAAAAATCAATTATGTAGGAGGACTTTATTATGAAATGGAAATGCACTGTTTGTGGTTACATCGCTGAAGGCTCTATCCCTGAGCAGTGCCCCGTCTGCAAGGCTCCTGCATCCGCTTTTGTCGAAAAGACCGGCAACACCTATGTGACCGAGCATGTGGTCGGCATCGGCAAGGCTGAGGGTGTGCCTCAGGAGATCGTTGACGGTCTGCGCGCAAACTTTGAGGGTGAGTGCAGCGAAGTCGGCATGTACCTGGCCATGGCCCGTGTGGCAGAGCGCGAGGGCTACCCCGAGATCGCTGAGGCTTACAAGCGCTATGCCTACGAGGAGGCTGACCACGCATCTCGTTTTGCCGAGCTGCTGGGCGAGGTCGTGACCGACAGCACCAAGAAGAACCTGATGATGCGTG
>CAJMMY010000027.1 GCA_905214605.1 uncultured bacterium
TCACCGCCGCCGACATTGATTCCGACCCGGAAACGGTGCGCCGTCTGGTGGGCGAGGGCCATTCCGTGGGAATTTATTGTCCGGACGGTACGCTCAACGGCTTTGAGACCGCCTCTGACCTATTATTCGAGGCCGCCCATATCCGAACCATTCTGGTTACCGCCGGTCTGGCAGAATCCAATGCATTCCGTCAGTCCTGCCATCAGTCCGGGCGCATTGATTTCCGCTATGACGTAAACGGTATGAACCGCAATCGGGGCATCAACCATGAAAGCGCCGTACTGGGAACCATTCAGCAAGCCCGGGGCAACCTTGTGGTGATGCTGACCTTGACCAAAACCAACGACAGCGCCATTCGCGCGCTGGTTTATTCGCTGAAATCCAATGCTTACCATTTCGGTCTTCTCCGGGAGACCGGTTATACAGGAGGAATACATCGTGTCTAACAAACCTTTGAAAGCCATCGTGCTGGCTGCCGGAAAGGGCACCCGTATGCGCACCGACGGCTGCGATTTGCCGAAAGTCATGCGGCAGGCGCACAACAAGCCCCTGCTGCACTATGTTCTGTCCGCTCTGGACTTCATTTCCCCCGCCGACACCGTTCTGGTGGTGGGATATCGGAAAGAGGACGTGCTTGCCGCATTCCCGGAATATTCCCACGCCGAACAGGCGGAGCAGCTGGGCACCGGTCATGCCGTTCAGTGCGCTTTTGCCGCCCTGCCGGATTTTGACGGCGATGTTCTGGTGTGCTGCGGAGATATGCCTCTGATTACCCGGGAGACCTATCAGGCACTGGTGGAGACCCATCGGGAAAACGGCAACGTCTGCACCATGCTCACCGGCACCAGTTCCATCGACCTGCCTTACGGCCGGGTGGTGCGGAAAGCCGACGGCAGTTTTCAGGAAATCGTGGAGCAAAAGGACTGCACCCCGGAGCAGCTGAACATTCGGGAACTGAATGCCGGCGTTTATGTATTTGACGCCAAAACGCTGTTGGAAAGTCTGAGCCACTTGAAAAACAACAATGCCAGCGGCGAGTACTACCTCACCGACGCACCGGCGCTGATGCTGGCGCAGGGGCTGAAAGTGGACGTCTGCAAGCGGGATTTGGGCAGCGAAATCATCGGCGTGAATACTCCGGAGCAGTTGGCCGAGGTCGAGCGGGTTCTGGACGCACGAAAATAAACATCTGGACGTATAACACCGGGCGGAATCAGCCAAGAATGGCAGATTCCGCCCGGTTTTTTTATTTTGTTTCCGCCACAATCACCCGAATCCGATTGCCTGCGTCATACCAGCCGGTGAGCCGATATTCCCCATCGTTGATCCCGGCGATTCCCGTTTGATACAGTGCGCCGTTCTGCCGCAGATACACCTGCACGTTGTCGGACAGCAGATATTTCTGATTGTCCATCATCACAGAGGTGCCGCCCAGCGTTGTAATTCTTCCGGAATTGATGCTGTGCATCGCCTTGATGCTGCCGTCTGCGTTCAACCGAACAGCCACCGCTCCGGTCTGCACCGGATACCCTATGCCGTTGCTGATAATCGTCCGGGTCTCCCCGTTCAAAATCAACGTATAGGTATAGCTGATGTTGAACACCGTTCCGCCCATTTCGCTTTGATTGTTCTCCACGTTGGTCAGATAGCCATACTGCCAGGTCTCGCCGGTTACATCGTTCAGAATCAAATGGCTGATGCAGCCCTTTTCGTCCAAGGCATAATACCGCACTTGGTTGCTGCCCAAAGTCCGTCCTGCCAGCTGATTGGGCGTCACAGCCACCGCCGTACCGTCGGAGGTCGTATCCAGAATCTGCACATCTTCCGCAAAGCTCTGATTGCCCAATTTGGTGCCCGCTCCGTTGACCGTACCGGTAAGGCTCCGGGTGCTCAATCCGGTGATGGACGTGCCGCCGTCGGAAACGGTCACAACCACCAATCTGCCCGGGTCAAAAGTCAGATCCTTATCCAGAACAAAGGTTCGGGTTTCCCCGTCCGTGCAGGTCACGGTTACATGGGTCTGCACCTTGGCATTTTTCTCCGCGGATTGCCGCTGAGACGCCTGCACCACGCCGTAATAACCGGTGTTGACCGCCGCGCCGGTGAGCACCTGCACCACAGCGTTGTCCATTCCCAAAAGCAGCGTCACCGTTGCGCCCACCTGACCGCCGCCCAATGCGGATAGCTGATAGGTTGCCTCCGGACTGCCGATAGCATAGGTCACGCCGGAAACGGTGACCGTTGTGGGCGCCGTGCTGTTCGGCATCAGCGCCGTCACTTTACCGGAAGCCCGCTCCGTGTAAATCCAAGCGGTTTTGGTGCCGGTGTTGTAGTAGTAAACGTCATACTGATTCAGTGCCGCAGAGGTCGCGGCTTTTCCGTTCCGATACACCGTTACCGGGGTAAATGGCAGCTTTTCCGTGCCGCCGGCAGCCACATAGGGTCCTTGCAGATTCTTTCCCAGCACCGCCGTATAATCCACCTTGCCGTTTACCATGGTGTATCCCAAGGTCTCGCCGTAAACCCGGCCTTCCGCGGTTTGGGCCGTCATCAGATTATAAAACAGCTCCATGCAATCCCGCCGGGTCATATTCTGTCCCGGCCGGCAGGCAACCTGATTCCGCAGACCCAAGGCCGCCGCCTTATTCAGCTGGGCGGCAGGGAATGACCCGGCCAGCATAGACGAATCATAGCCCAGCATACGCAGCACCGCGCTGCATACCTCGTCCAATGTGATTTTCTTCTCCGGCCGATAGGTGCCGTCGGTGAAACCTACCACCCAACCGGCCTCCACGGCAGTGCGGATATATTCCGAGGCCCAATGGCCGCTTTTCACGTCCTTGAACAGAGAATACCCCGTTCCGTCACCGCTGATGGTATCCCGATAGTTGGATGCCGCCACCAGCATTTTCGTAAATTCCGCCCGGGTCACGTCGGCGGAAAGGTTCATATTTCCCTGCTCGTCGCCCACCATAATGCCCAGTGCTTTCACCGTCTGCTCCGCCGCAGACGAATCCGCCGCGGAGACGGAAACAGCCGAGCCGCAAAGCATACAGGCTGCCAAAAACAGGCAGATTATCCGTTGTTTCATCATTTTTCCTCCTCAATCGTACCGCAGCGCGTCAATGGGGTTCAGCTGCGCGGCTTTATTGGCCGGCAGATACCCGAACAGAATTCCGATGCCCACGCTCACGCCAAAGCTGACCAGAATGGCCATAGGTGTGGGAATGGCATTAAAGGTCAATCCCGGAACGCCCATGGACTGGGTCAGCATATTTCCAAAAATCGAGCCCACCAGAGCCGACACGGCAAATCCGAACACAATGCCCAGCACCCCGCCGATGGCAGAGGTCGTTCCGGCCTCAATCACAAACTGCCGGCGAATATCCCGGCGCTTGGCGCCCAAGGATTTCCGGATACCGATTTCCCGGGTCCGCTCCGTAACGGATACCAGCATAATGTTCATAATCCCGATGCCGCCCACCAGCAGAGAAATGCCGGCAATGGCCACCAGAACCGCCATCGCCACGCCCATCATGGCATTGATTTCCGCCACTTGCTCCGCCATGGTCTGAATATAAAAGGCATCGCTGTCCTGATACAGCTCCATCATTTTTTGGCTCACGATTTTCTTCGCCTGCGCCGCCGTATCCCGGGAAGTGCAGGTAATCTGATACAATCCCACGTCCCGGCTGCCGGTCATTTCCAAGGCATTTTCGTAGGGGATAAACACATTATCGTCGCTGCCGCCCTCCATGGCAATATCGGTTGTCTTTTCCAGAACGCCCACCACCGTATAGGGCACACCGCCGATGAGAATGGTTTTGTTCAGCGCGTCGCCGCCCAGCGCTTTATCCGCCACGTAAGCGCCCACCACGCAGACCTTTTGCCGTCGGAGCATATCCACATACTGGAGATACCGGCCCTGCGCCAACGTATCCCCGTCCAATGTTGTGTGGGTTTCCGGACGGTACATGGATTCGCTGACGCCCATAATTCCGGTTTTCTTGTATTCCGTACCGTTCACGCGAATGCCCTGCGGACCGCTGACCCACGGAGACACCCCGGTAATCAAATCCGGGTATTCCGCCGCCAAATCAAACATCTCGTTGGGATCCAGATTCAGGGTGGTGCCGTCTCCCCGTCCCCAGTTGTATACATACATCTGGTTTACGCCGATTTTCTCCACCTGCTGCTCTACCATTCCCTTTAAGCCGTTGCCCAGAGAGATAATGACAATCACCGCAGCCACGCCGATGATAATGCCCAGCATGGTCAAAAAGGCCCGCATTTTACTGGTCATCAGGGATTTGATGGCCAATTTAAAGGATTGGGTAAAATTCATACGGGGTCCACCCCGCTTTCCTCCGCCCGGACAACCGCCCGCGGGTCCGATGCGTCGCCGTCATAAATAATGCGTCCGTCCTGCAATCGGACAATTCGCTTGGCCCGGACCGCAATGGAGTTATCGTGGGTAATCAGCACCACGGTGTTGCCCTCGGCATTCAGTTCCTGCAAAAATCCCAGAACCTCCCGTCCGGTATGGGAATCCAATGCGCCGGTGGGCTCATCAGCCAGAATCACAGAGGGATTGCCTGCCAGAGCCCGGGCGATGGACACCCGCTGCTGCTGACCGCCGGACAGCTGACTGGGCAAATTGCCGCTTTTCGCCGCCAGGCCCACCCGCTCCAGCGAGGCGATGGCCCGTTTCCGCCGTTCCTCCGCGGGAACCCCGGCATACAGCAGGGGCAGCTCCACATTTTCCGCCACCGTCAGCTTGGGAATCAGATTGTACTGCTGAAAAATAAAGCCCAGCATCCGATTCCGAATCTCCGCCTGCCGGTCATCGTCCATGGTGGAAACGTCCACGCCGCCCAGATGATAGCTGCCGGAAGTGGGCACGTCCAGACAGCCGATGATGTTCATGGCTGTGCTTTTGCCGGAGCCGGACTGCCCTACAATGGCCACAAACTCCCCTTTGTCAATGGTCAGGGAAATACCGTCCAACGCGTGAACCTCGTCCTCGCCCATGGGATAGATTTTGTACACATCACGCAGCTCAATCAGATGTTCCCCGGCGCTCATCCTACCGCCTCCGTCGCTGATGTTTCGTCCGTTTCCCCGGAAATTATTCCGTCTCCGCCGGAAATCATTGCCTGACACAGAACCACATCTCCCTCCTGCAAGCCGGAGAGAATCTGAATGTATTCGTCATCGCTGACGCCCAGTGTCACGGTCCGGCTTTCCGCTTTGGACGCATCGGTCACCTGCGTACCGTCCGCACTCAGCGCCCCTGCCTGCGCCACCAGAACGGTATTGCCCCGGCTGACTGCATTCACCGGAACGCACAGCGCGTCCTTCACCGTCGTGCAGTGAATGGTGGCAGACACGTTCATGCCCGGTTTCAGCGCGCCGTATTCTTTCAGCGACACGGTCACCGGATAGGTGGTAAAGCCGTTTGTGGTGGTTCCCGCCAGAGAAACCCGGGTCACTTCTCCCACGTAGGTTTCTCCCGGTACCGCAGCGGCGGAAATGTCCACCTTTTGTCCTACCACCACATTGCTGATGTCCAGCTCGTTTACATTCAAGGTCAGCTCCAAAGCGCTCAAATCATAAATCACGCACATGGGCTTGCCGCTTTCCAGCATATCCCCGGCCTTATAGGTTTTGGTCACGATGGTGCCCTGAATGGGAGATTGAATGGTGTAATTTTCCAACTGGTCCTTTGCCGCGTTCACGGTCAGCTGTGCGCCTTTCACGTTGTCGGAGGCTGCGGCAATCTGATTTTCCACTTCCTTGCCCCCCAACGTCAGCACCGTCTGTCCGCCGGAAACTGCCGTGCCCTCCGGGGCATTCACTGCGGTCACCGTGCCGGAAACCGCTGCCACCAGATTGCTCTCGGATTTGTAGGTAAAGGTTCCGTTCCCGGCACAGCCCAAACCGCCCACATTGGCCGTTGCCCGTTGGGTATTGCTCAATCCGCCGGGATTCTTCACCGACACCGTCACGTTTCGGGTAATCATATTGCCTGCACCCACGATGTCGCTGCCGGAAATTGCCGTCACCGTACCGGAAAGGGTTTCAAAGGACCCGTCCAATGTGACGGTGGCTGCCTGCCCTACGTAAAATTTCTGTGCGTCGTCCGCGGGAAAGGGCACCACCAACGTCATCACGCTGTTGTCCAACACTTTTCCCACCGTCTGCCCAGCGGTGACGCTCTGCCCGGCATGAACGGTCAGTTCCGTCACGGTTCCGGCGGTCTCCGCCTTTACATACCGCATTTCCTCCGCGCTGCTGTAGCTCCGCTGCGCCTGATTCAAGCTCAGCTGTGCCTGTTCAATGCTGTTTGTGGTGGCTGAGCTGTCAATTTTGTACAGCACCGTGTCCGTATCCACGGTATCTCCCTCTTCAAAATCCGCAGAGAGTACCTTTCCCTGACTCCGGACCTGCCGCCCAGCGCCAATTTCAGCGCCGCTACGCCGACTACAATCACCACACCCGCCGCAATTTTGCCTTTTTTCGTTTTCGGATGAGGAAGTTTCCTCCATGCTTTTTTCAAACCGACCGACTTTTTGGCGGCGGTTTTCCGCTCTTCAACACTTGTCATATTGATGTGCTCCCTTTTGTCTATACGATAGGTATTATTTTACCATTCCGCTGATTTTGCGGCTGAACAATCTGTAAACAGAATCTTAAGAATCCTTTAGGATATTCTTTTTATTTCATGCAGTTGCTCTATTGTATTAGGTTATTAAGACAATAGCACAAGAATTTTCCGCTGTCAACCCCGCAGATGTAAAAAATTTCGACCGGAGCGCACCTTTTTCGGAGCACTCCGGCCGTTTCTTGTTTTCTGTTATTTCTGCCCGGTTTTCTGATTTCGCTCTGCCCGGTCTCTCCGACGACGGAAACACCGGTCGCACACGCCGAACGCACTGTCCAAAGGCAGCGGACGTCCGCAAATGCGGCACCGCGGTCCGCATTTCTCCAAGTCATTGCTCAACAGCTGATGAATGGCATCGGACGTAATCATTTTCTCCGCCCGCAGCCAGGTTTCGTCATAGGGATAGCGGAATGCCTTGCTGAAGGAATAATACAGCTCCAGCTGCTTGAAATACAGCTCCAAATCGTCCAGCTGCTCTCCCATCAGAATGGGGCGGTCCAACTCATCGGTCTGTCCGGAGCAGTACGCATCGGTGTACACCAAAAACTGCCGGAGCAGCGCCTCCCGGGTCTCGTCAAAGGGAATGCCGCAAGCCCGGAGAATCTCCTCCCGGGGCAGATTTTTCGCAGCGGGCACCGCCTTTTCCATCATGGTAATCAACCGGATATGTCGGGAAACGTCCATACGCTCATAGGGCAGCTTCACCGGCTGACTGCTCCATGCTTTCAGCACATCCACCAACGGGAAATCCAGGCTGGCCACCAAATCGCTAAAGCCAAGCACCGCATGGGGAATGGGTGTGTTGGGCTTTTGCAGACATTGATGCAGATAGCCCTCCTCGTCCGCGTCTCTCATCGCCGCCACATAGCCCTTTTCATACAGACCCATGCGCCCGGCGCGTCCGGCAATCTGCTTGACCTCCGGGGGTGTGAGCAATCGTCTGCCCCGACCGTCAAATTTTTCCGCCTCCGTGAAGAGAATCCGCCGCACCGGCAGATTCAATCCCATGCCGATGGCGTCCGTGGCCACCAAAACCTTGGTTTCCCCGCTGAGGAATTGATGCATCTGCGCCCGCCGCGCCTCATAGGGCATGGCGCCGTAAATAATCGAGGTGGGAATGTCCATATTCCGCAGCCGGGCAGCCATTTTCAGCACCTCCCGCTTGGAAAAGGCAATCAACGCGTCGCCCTGCTCCACCTGACGGAAATTCACCGGCTCCTCCTGCCAAATCAAGGGCACAGACCGATGATGCTCCACCACTTCATAGGGGTCGCCCAAATCCTCCAGAATCTTTTTCAGCAGGGGCAAAGCCTCCGGCGCGGTGCAAAGGTGAATCTCGTCCGCCTGCAAGCCCAAAATGGCCCGGGTCCATGCAAATCCCCGGCATGGGTCGGCAATCATCTGACATTCGTCAATCACCGCCACATCGTAATGGGTGTGCAGGTCCGCTTTCTCCACCGTGCTGGAAACATGGGTTTCGTTGGGCACGATTTCCTCTTCCTCACCGGTCCGCATGGAGCAGCGCACACCGGCTGCCAGCAGCCGTTCCTGCACTTCCAATGCCAGCAGCCGCAGCGGCGCCAGATAGGCGCCCGTCCACACTTCCTGCAAGCGTTTCAGACCTTGATAGGTTTTTCCGGTATTGGTTTCGCCCACATGAATCACAAAATGCCGTTCCATCGCCCGCGCCTGGGGGTATTCGTCCTTCGGCTCCACTGCCAGCAGGCGCTCCAGTTTCATCTGAATCATACCCTGCACATAAAACAGATTGTAATTCTCTTTCAAGCTAGGCCGACGGCCGGGAAACTGCTCCTGAATTCTGGGCACGGAAAGAATTTCCTCTGCCGAAACGGCAGGTTCAATGCTCTGCAGCTCTTCTGCCGCCCCCACCGCAAACCGCATCAGATTGGCCGCATATTTCTCCGCCAGTTTTTCCCCCTCGGGAAGAAAGGCCAGAATCCACCGATGACGGCTCATCTGCCGAATTCCGCCACTGCGCAGGGCATGAACCGACCAGGACTTCCGATACAGCCCCCGCAGTTCTTCCCCGCTGGGACGCAGCCGGGGGCGCTTGTCCAAATCCAATGCTTTCTGAACGGTCACCGGCGCCATCACCTGCCCATGGCAATGCCGCACCAAAACCACCACGTCTTCCGCCAATTCCTGCCGGAAATCGGAATGCTCCAATGCCTGCTGCACCGCATCCGTCATCATGGCCGCAGCTTTGGTCAGCAACTCCGGAATCTGCTTTTTCGGCACCTGCCGCAGGGCATTGGTCTCCTCCTGAGATTTCTGCACCTGCGCCAAAATGGCCTGCATACCCGGTTCCTGCTCCACCGCCTGCACCAATTCCATTGTCCAAAGCTCCTGCTCTCCGCGATGCAGGTCTGCCGGGTGATTGCGCAGCATACTTTTGCTCCACCCCCGCTCCGTCAATTCCTGCCGGGTCAGGTATGCCAATTCTTGTTCTTCCCTTGCCAATTTTGTTCTCCTAAAAATACATAGTGTTTCTATTGTACACAATTTCTCCCAAATTTTCCATACGTAAATTTTTCGGCAACGTATAGGGTCCGCCTCGCCGGTTTTTCCCCGCTGAAACACCGTCAAAAATGCCCTTGAAAAAATTTTTAATTTTTTTCAAAAAAAGCTTGCATTCTGTCTGTGGCTGTGGTAATATACTTGAGCACGATGAATGCATAACCGGGTGTAGCGCAGTTTGGTAGCGCGCTTGAATGGGGTTCAAGAGGCCGCTGGTTCGACTCCAGTCACTCGGACCATCAAGAGGTACTTACGTAGGTAAGTACCTCTTTTTGTTTTTCCCGGCAATTTCCGAATCATATCAATAAATTCATAAATCAGGGCGGGCGCATCAAAAAAAT
>CAJMMY010000028.1 GCA_905214605.1 uncultured bacterium
CGCTGCCCGTCATCACGCAGGCCGCCGGGCGGCCCTATGCCGTGGTTTCGATCTTCCACGGCTGTGCTCTCGATTTCAGCGTCCCGTTTCTGGTGACGTTTTTCTGTACGATCTGATTTGCACTTCCGTGCGGGATATTGGCTCCTTTTGGTGGCAAAAATTGCCAATGGACCGCGTCTTTGCCGCGATTGTTTGCCGCTTTTGATGGCAAAAGCGGCGCAAAACCATCCGCATGTCGCTTTCGCGGGAACGACATTTGGCTGTGCTAAAACGGGCGCCTGACGCGGGTTTGCAAGCAAACCGGCCCCGTTTTTTAACGCTTCGCCTTCATGCCGTTCTTCTTCCGCTGCAAGCGATAATGCGGAACACTTCCCGCCGCGAAACGCGACGAATAACCCCTGTGTATAGCCATATTTATCTCTTTATATAGCTTTGCAGCGCCTCGACGTATTCGGCGAAGGCGTCGCGCCCGGCGTCGGTGATGCGGCACACCGTGCAGGGAATCTTGCCGCGGAAGGTCTTCTCGACTTCGATGTAACCGGCTTTTGCGAGTTTGTCCAGCTGCACCGAGAGATTCCCGGCGGTGGCTCCGGTCTGCTGCCGGATGAAGACGAAGTCGGCGCTTTCGACCCCGATGAGGATCGAAACGACGGCCAGCCTCAATTCGGAGTGCAACAGGGGATTCAGCTCTTTGAACATCGCGTTATCGGGCAGGGTGGTTCGACTTGTAGTTGAGGATATGCCCCGGAACGATCATCATCACCACGAATCCGGCGATGAAAAGCAGCGGCTGCCACATGTTGCCGGCGATCAGCGTGAACGGAGCGAGGATGATGGCCGCGACGCCCCCGACGGCGGTGGGCGTGAAGCGGATGATCAGCCCCGTCACGGTGGTTCCCATGCCCATGATGAGCAGAATGATGAAGAGTATCGGCAGGCGCATGGGCGTGAAGAGCGCCAGCATGCTGACGAACCACGCCGAAAGACCCATTACCGTCCAGACGTTCCCGATCACGCGGTCGACGAACGTGCGCACCTCGCCTTCGGGCTTCTTCTCGCGCGAAACCCACATCAGCAGCCAGCCCAGCAGGGGCAGCATCAGCCAGAGGTAGTTCCAGCGCGGGTCTTGGAAATAGAGGACTGCGCCCCAGACGGCGAGCGTCGTCAGTACGGTGGCGTAGCCCCATGCCAGCAGCGGACGGCCCGAGTTGCGGACCATGCGGCTGCGGGTGTTTTCGATCATGCGGCCGATCAGCGCCAGGCTTTCGGCGGCTTCGAGTTTACGGTCTTCCATGGTGTTATCGGTTTTCCGAAGCTTCTGCGGCGTCGCGTTTTACTTGTCGTTTGAGTGCGTATCCCGAGCCTGTGAGCCCGACGAGGACCGCCACGGCGAACTGAATCAGGTTGCCGTCCGGGTTGACATTGATCCACGATTCGCGGATGATGCCGAAGGCAACCGGCAATAGGAAGCACGAAACGTAATACATATATTTGTTGTGAATCACCGTTCCCGAGATGAAAAGCCCTGCGCTGATCAGCAGCAGGACCGGGAACAGCGGATCGACAGGCCATTCCCGCTCCATGCAGATCACGAAGGTAGAAAAGGCGGCCAGACCTGCTATGCATCCCCATACCTGTTCCAGCAGGCGGTCGGTGTAGCTTTTGACCTGCGATACACGGCGGCGGTTGTACCACCACGTAGCGGCCCATCCGGCGGCCAGCGCGGGCAGCCACAGCCATTGCCAGGCGCGACTTTCGGTGAAGGTCAGCAGGAGGAAAATCCCGACGGCGGTTGCGGCGAGCAGGTATCCCCATAGGATGAAGAGGTTGCTGCTGCCCGACGAAAGGTTGCGGCGCGTGTCGCGGATCATGCGCTGGATGAGTTCGATGCTTTGGTCGGCGTTGAAGTTTTTGTTGTCCATCGTTTCGTTTTTTTCAGCGGTTGCGGTAATTGCATTCGTCGTCGCAGTCGAACAGATACCAGGCGAGCGACAGGGCGATGTTCAGCCCCCATCCGGCGATGACCCACAGCACCCACCAGTAGTGGGGCGAGGTTTGCCAGTTGACGAAGGCGAGAAAGGCGCAGACCACGACGCAGGTGGTCAGGCGGCGGATGAACCAGCGCGCGAAAAGGCGGCGTTTGTCGGTGCGGGCGGGAGTGATTTCCATGGCTTTTTCCGGTTGTGAGCGGTTGCTCGGTTTGTAAATCCATTACAAATATAAAGTAGTTTATAAAATAAACCAAATTTCGAGCCGGAAATTTTTCGGAAAAAGCGAATACCTATATTTATTGAGCGGGAAGTGTTTATTGAGCGGGAAGATGCCTGTCGGGAGGAGGCAGAATCGGACCCTTCGAAAAGAGTCCGGTTTCGCGGCGGGGCGCTCCCTGCGGGCAGGCGGTTGTGGGGGGCCGAACCTGCCCGGGCCTACTTGTTTTCGGCGGTCAGCACCAAGTCCATCCATTCGGGGTGGCGGCGGATATAGGTCGCGACGAACGGGCATTGGGGGACGACCTTGAGCTTCTTTCTGCGGATGTCCTCCAGCACGCCCTGCACCAACTCCTTGCCGATGCCCCGACCTTCGTACTTCGGGGGCACTTCGGTGTGCGTCAGTACGATAAGTCCGTGTCCCAAAACGTATTCGGCCAGGGCCATGCCGTCTCCGAGGTCGAGTTCGTAACGCTTTTCGGCGGCGTTGTCTATCAAAGTGTGCTTCCTTTCCATATGCATCTCGTTTTAATTGGGTCTGAATGCTTCAAATTTGATTCCGAAGTCGTATTTTTGTCTTCCGTTATGAACCGCATTCGACAGATGGAAGACAGCGGCATCATTCAGGGCTATGAAGTGAAGGTCGACAGTAAAAAACTGGGCTTTGACGTCACGGCATTTATGGAAGTCAGTCTGGAGCACCCGAAGTATTACGACCACTTCTGTGAAGCCATCACCAACCACCCCAACATTGCCGACTGCTATTACTTCACCGGCAACTTTGACTTTTTGCTCCACATTACCTGCACGTCTTCCGATGAGCTGGAGGCTGTGCACCGGGAAATCAAGAGCATTGAGGGCGTTTCCGGTACCCATACCCATTTCGTGCTGAAAACCGTAAAAGCCGGTCAGTACCCTTTGAAATCGAAGAAAATGGATTGAATCCGAACATAACAACATCGCCATGGCTGCAGCCATGGCGATGTTGCTTTTCTGTCTCAATTCTGTTTCGGTGTTTCCGGGAGGATTACGCCGGAAAGCTCCGGAGACCAAGTGACCGTGCTGCCGGGAACCGTCTGCACCCGGTCAAACAGCTTTGTAAACTCCGCCACCGGTCCGATTTCCTCGTAGCCGAATCCCGCGCCCCGATAGTGCATGGGAATGATGACCTTCGGCTGCAGCTGCTCCGTCACCTGCTTTGCCTCCGCCGGGTCAATGGTATAATATCCGCCCACGGGAATCAGCAATACGTCCGGTCTGCCCACAGCCGCCGCCTGCTCCGGGGTCAGCACATGTCCCAAATCCCCCAAATGCACCACGCGCACACCGTCAAACTCCAGAATGTGAATCTTATTTGTACCGCGCTTTGCTCCCTGCACCTCATCGTGGAAGGTGTCCACCGTCGCAACGGTGCAGCTTGCCGGTTTGCCGGACAGCGTTACGCCATCGGCCCAGCAGTGGTCATGATGTCCATGGCTGCACAGCACCAGATCCGCTGTCAGTGCAGGCAAAGCCAATCCCGGTACGCTGCCGGGCTCATAGGGGTCCAGAACCACACGGGCGCGCTCTGTTTCTACCAAAAAGCAGGAATGTCCATACCAAGTCAATGTCATAATGATGCCTCCGTTTCGGGTTTCTTGGTTTCATTTTACTGGATTTTTTTCGCCATTGCAAGCCGGGGATGATTGACGGAATTCCCGATTTTGTGTATGATACCAACGTATTTAACCATTTCCGTCCCACCGGACGATAAGAAGGAGCTTTTCCATGAAGAAAAAACTGCTTTCCGTGCTGTTGGTGCTGGCCATTTTTCTGGTTGGTGCCGGCGCTGTTGCGCTGATTTACCGCACATTTAAATTGGATACCGATGCCATTCGAGCCGAGCTGAACGCCACACCTACCCCCACCGCTGCTGCGGAACCTACCCCCACCCCGGAACCCACGCCGGAGCCTACCCCTGCCCATGAATGGCCGGACGTGGACATCACCTCCTGGGAATTTCTGCTGGCCAATCCCGACCACAACATCGGCGAGTATGTTCCCACCTTGGCTACTTTGGAGGGACAGCAGCTGGACGAGCGCATCATCGAACCCATGAAGGAATTTGTGGCCGCCGCCCGGGCAGAAGGATTGAGCGTGTTCCTCTCCTCCGGTTATCGGGATTATGCCACCCAGAATTATCTCTATCAGAGAAAAGTGGGGCAGTACGGTGCGGAAGTTGCCAAAACCATTGTGGCAATTCCCGGCACCAGCGAGCATCAGACCGGTTTGGCTTGCGACATTACGGACCATTACTATGAATTCAAGGATTCCTCTCTGGAAAATACCGCCTTGTACCAGTGGATGAGCCAACATTGTCAGGAATACGGTTTTATCGTCCGATTCCCCAAAGACAAGGAAGACATCACCGGCATTATCTATGAGCCTTGGCACTTCCGCTATGTGGGTGTGGAGGCTGCTACCTACATTATGGAGCACGACCTGTGTCTGGAAGAATTTCTGGAACTGTACAACGTGGAATAAGCAAAAGCTGCGGAACGCAAATCAGCATCCCGCAGCTTTTTTCAATGCCTCTAAATAGGCATACGGGGCGCGCGTGGTCCCGATTTGAATATTCGGCTTGGATTTTCCGTGATAATCGCTGCCCCCGGTGGGCAGCAGGTCATATTCCTTTGCCAGTTCCAACAGATGTCCGCTCTGGGCAGCATCATATTTGGAGTAAATGCACTCCATGCCCACGCCGCCGTTCTCTTTCACCACGGAAATCAGCTCCCGCAGCTTCGGCTCCGGCAATTCGTACTGATACGGGTGCGCCAGCACCGGCAGACCGCCCGCCTGCATAATCCGCCGAATGGCATCTTCCATCGGCAGATTTACCCGACGGACATAGCAGCACCCGGTTTTTCCCAGATACTTGGCAAAGGCGTCTTTCATATCCGTTGCGTAACCCTTTTCAATCAGGATTGTGCCGATATGGGGCCGCCCCAACACGGTGGACGGGAATTTTGCCCGCACCTCTTCCATAGAAATAGGAATGTTCATTTCCTGCAATTTTTCCACAATGCGGGTGTTGCGAATATTTCTCTGATTCAGCGCCCACCCCAGCAAATCCGCCAGACTTTCCGCGCCGGGGGTCACATAATATCCCAGAACGTGCACCTCGGTGCCGTTCCACTGGGTGGACAGCTCAATTCCCGGCACCACTTCCAAGCCGTATTCCTTGGCTGCCTCCTGCGCCTCGCGAACGCCGTTGGTATTGTCATGGTCGGTGATGGCAATGGCCTGATACCCTGCCTCCGCCGCCATACGAACCACGACTGCCGGCGCATTGGACCCGTCCGATGCCGTGGTGTGAATATGCATATCAATTCCGCTCATGCAGAAACCTCTCTCATCAATCGTTATTTTTCGCCGCCATTCTACCATGTTTCCAAGGAAAAGACAATTTATCTTCCCCCTTTTCGGATATTTTTTTCGGGAAATAGTGAATTTTTTCAGGTTTCTGTGTATAATGGGGGAAAACGTGTAAAGTAGGGTAATGACGAATGGACCTTTTTTTGATTGGACATGATTATAAATACGCGGTGGAGCAGTCGCTGCTGACGCTGTATCCCGGAGAAAAACCGGTGTATCCCGATGCCCCCGGCGCGCTGCCGTATATTGAAGTCAAACAGAGCACCGGCAAGCAGTACACCACCATCACCACCCGGATTCATTTGGAAACCGGCGTGTTCACCGGGTCCGCCCGGGTGCAAACGGAGCTGCTCACCGATGATAAGCTCATTCGCAACCGCCACATGCAGCGGGTGATTCGCCAGTCCTTTTATCGGGCGGCGATGGCTACCGGTATGCCGCACCCTCAATGGGGCGCGCTGACCGGCGTTCGCCCGGCAAAGCTGATGACCAAATTGCTGCGGCAGGGCAAAACCGACCGGCAGGCAAAAGCCGCGTTCCAGAAAACATATTTCACCTCTCCGGAGCGGACGGAGCTGTGTCTGGACGGTGCTCATTACTCCATGGCCGCAGAGGATTCTCTCTCGGAAAAGGACGTCTGCCTTTATGTGGGCATCCCCTTTTGCCCCACCCGCTGCGCATATTGCAGTTTCGTCAGCCAGTCCGTGGAAAAGAGCATGAAACTGATTCAGCCGTTCCTCACCGCATTGGAGCAGGAAATTGACGCCACCGCGCAGCAGGTGCGGGAATTGGGTCTGCACCCGGTGAGTCTGTATTTCGGCGGCGGTACCCCCACCACCCTTTCCCCGGCGCAGCTGGAGGCATTGTTCCAAAAGTTGGAATCCGTGTTTGACTTCTCCGATCTCCAGGAAATCACTGTGGAGGCCGGTCGGCCGGACACCATCACAACGGAAAAATTGCAGGTGCTCCGGCAGCATGGAGTGACCCGCATCAGCGTCAACCCCCAGACCATGAACGATTCCGTTCTGGAGGCCATCGGCCGCAAGCACACCGCCGCAGACATCGACCGCGCCTTTGCGATGGTCCGGGAAGTGGGCGGAATGGCGATCAACATGGACCTGATTGCCGGATTGCCTACGGATACCCCGGAAAGTTTCCGCCATACCATGGACCGGGTGCTGGCACTGGACCCGGAAAACGTGACCGTACATACCCTTTCTCTGAAAAAGGGTGCCCGCTTGACGGACGAGGGCGGTCAGATTCCCACTGCAAACGCCGTGGAGCAAATGCTGAATGACGCTCTGCCCCGGCTCCGGGCCGCAGGGTATGAACCTTATTACCTTTATCGGCAGAAGAACATGTCCGGCGGCTTTGAGAATACCGGTTGGTGCAAGCCCGGCAGCGAAAATCTTTACAACATCTGCATTATGGAGGAGCTGTGCCCCATCATTTCCATGGGCGCCGGCGGCTCCACCAAGCTGACCGCCCCCACGGGACGAATCGGCCGGATTTTTGCACCGAAATATCCCAACGAATATATTACCAACATTGAAAAGACCTGCGCCGATAAAGCAAAGATCGGAGAGTTTTACCATGACCTATCAACTTCAGACGCTGAATGAGCGAGCCATCGGGGACCCCCGCGCCTTTGTACTGGAATCCGAGGAACGATATCATCAAGTTCTGCAGGACGCTGCGGAACGGATTGCGGCCCATCAAGCCGTCAGTCCCATTGTATTTCTGGCCGGTCCTTCCGGCTCCGGAAAAACCACCACGTCGCTGAAACTGAAAGAAATTCTTTCCCGGCGGGGCATCACGCTGCACACCGTGGAAATGGACAAATATTTCCGCACGGTCACAGACGACCACCCAAAAACCGAAACCGGCGAATACAACTTCGAATCTCCCTTGTGTCTGGATTTGGAGCTGTTGGAATCCCATTTTGAGGCGCTGAATGCCGGAAAAGCCATTGAAATTCCCAAGTATTCCTTCAAAAGCCGCACCCAAAATCGGAATACCGGCCGTATTTTGCAGCCCGGTCCGGAGGATTTGGTAATTTTTGAGGGATTGCATGCTTTGAACGATATTTTTTCCCGGCTCTGCCCGGACGCATTCCGTATTTACGTCAATGCCAGCACCGAGATTCACCGGAACGATACCGTCTGTTTTCAGGGCAACTGGGTGCGGCTGTGCCGCCGCATGATCCGGGACCGGCAGTTCCGGAACTCCCCGGTGACGGAAACCATGGCCATGTGGGCAAACGTCTGTCACGGCGAGGAATTGTATATCGACCCGTTCCGGGAGAAAGCGGATTTGCAGTTCAATTCCATGCTGCCCTATGAAATTGGCATGATGAAAACCTATGTGCAGCCCCTGCTTGCAGAGGCGGAGGCGCAAGGGGCAATCGACCCGAAGTATCAGGACCTGCTGCCCGCGTTGGAGTCCTTTGTATCCGTTTCGCCGGAGCTGGTGCCGGCGGATAGTCTGCTCCGGGAATTCATCGGAGACAGCAGCTACCAATATTAAAAACAGCTTGATGGGCAGTACGCAACGAATTGTGTACTGCCCACCGTTTCATTCGATGTGTTCCTCCGCGCAGTTATCCACCACGCGAAAGCCCATGGAATCCCGCTCCGCTACGGGAAATTTTGCGATGCTTACGGCATCAAACTGCGGACAGACCCGCTGCTCCGGGTCCAACCGAAAGCAGGGGCCCATAACGGGCTGACGCGTTTTCGGTTTCTTTTTTTCTTCTTTCATATTCCGTCCCCCGGTGCTTAGTTTGCCCCGGCAAGACGGATTTTTTCTGCCAATTCTCCCCAAAGCTCCAAAATTTTGAATTTCACCACATAGCCGTCGCTTTCCGTAATAATGCGAGCCGTGTCCGGGCCCATGGTTTCGATTGCCTCCCGAGACGCCTCCGCAGCGGTGATACACAGCGGCGGATACACCACGCACCACCAGTTGTGCCCCTGCCCTTCCCCTAAAACCACCCGGAGAGAGGTATACTGCCCCGCGGGGAGGGAAAATCCGTCATACACCCGGGTGGGATAATACTCCTCCGAAAGGGTCACATGAACCGCCCGGTCTCCGGCAACGGTCTTTGCCGCCCTCTGAATCTCCGGCAGCCGATTTTCCAGAATCGTTACCGCCTCCTCCCGGTTTTCTACCTCTGCAAGCGCCGGCTGCAATGATTCCAATACCCGGTCCCGCACTTGAAGTTTCACGGCCTGCTCCCTATGGGAATCATCTACTGCCAATACATGGAGCCGGACCAGCTGCCCGGCAATTTCCGTCTGCTTTCTCTGCGCCCAAAGTCCGGACAGCGCCGTTATGCAAAGGGCAATGAGCAGCGCCAATTCCCACGTTTTCCAAAAATATGTGCGTTTCATAAAGGTTCCGCCTTCCCGTAAGATGCTCAGAGTATCCCCGAAACCGGCCGATTTGATACAAAACCCCGCGGCGAAAATTCCGCCGCGGGGTACATCGCACGGATTCAATTTTTGGAATTACTTGGTCTCCGGATCGGTCTCATCAATTGTGTTTATGCCATAAATGCAGAATTGGTGTGGCAGAAGAACACATCGGGGTAATGATTCCGCAGGGCGTAATAGGCATGCTTGCCGGTTTTATCGTCCGGGAAAATGCCGAACACCGCGCTGCCTGTTCCGCTCATGCAGGTGCCCAATGCGCCATGAGAC
>CAJMMY010000029.1 GCA_905214605.1 uncultured bacterium
TCATGGTTGCCCAAAACCGCGTAAACGCCGTCCTTTGTCCGGAGCTGCCGCAGCGCAGCCGTCACCCGTTCCAAATCCGGGCACTCTTTCGTGGATTTTCCGTCGAACAAATCGCCGGTAATCACCACCATATCCGGACGGAGCGCGTTCACTTCCCGCACCATTTTCCGAATATGTCCCGATTGAACCAACGTGCCCAAATGCAAATCGCTGAGCAGCACCATGTGGTACTGTTCACCGGTATCGCCCAAACACAAGGTGTAGGGTTTCACCCGCAGCTTTCGGGCGTGAACGGTTCCGCCCACCACCAAAGCCAATGCGGACAAACCGGCAATGCCCACCAGCTGCTCGGCATAAATCTGCCAACCGGCACCGGGGTGCGTCACCCGGCAAATCACATCGCCCACAGCCAGAATCATCAGGAAATAGACCATGTAGCAAAGATAATAGCTTGTAATGCAGGCACAGACCCGATAGACGCTGTTATGCCGCAAATGCTGCTGAGAATATGCCACCAAAGCGGAAATGGCCATCAAGCAGAGAAAGACCGTGAATCTGGGGTGAACGCCCCACATCTGTTCCGTTGCCTGGGTCACTTTAATGGTCACGTAAGCTGTAATCAACAGCAGCAATCCCACAAATGCGCCGGGGAACCGTTTTCCTCTGATAAATGCTTCCAGTCTGGTATTCAATCCCGCAATCCCTCCTATTATTAGTCAACACTGTTTCCTATTATAAGAAACCCACCAAGGAAATTGTGAACAATTTGCGAACATACCATGAAATTCTCTGCCGGGAAAGGAAAAATCCACCGAATTTGACCGTGTATTTCCGCCGACTTCCCGCAAAAACGCAAAAATTCCGGG
The DNA here is from genome assembly GCA_905214605.1 of uncultured bacterium. The sequence goes on from CAJMMY010000029.1 coordinate 867, forward strand.
CGGAACCGAAGGAGTGGTTCCGTCCGGATGATGAGAGAGAGGGAGGGTGTCAGTTAGAATGAGCTCTGCAGCCGGCGCAATTTCCGGTGCAGCGAGGACTCTGTTTCCACAGTTCCTCTGCAACCGGTGTCCAGTCTGCCGCATACCCGGTGGTGCGGGCGCACAGCGTGTCTGCCGTTTCGGGAGCCTGCGGGTCCGTGGAATGTGCTCCGGTTGCAGCCACCAATTTGGGCAGAATCTCGGGATTCTCCAGCATGGGGCAAGGACGCAGCATGTTCTCGTTAAACGGCTGATTGTCATGGTAAGCCATAAACAGCGGGGAGCGCAATGCATCCAGCAGGGATACATCGTGAATGTTGGCGTTGGAATAGTGAATGAACACGCAGGGGTCCACGTCGCCGGCTGCATTGATATGCAGATAGCGCCGACCGCCTGCAATGCAGCCGCCTACATATTCCGCGTCGTTCTGGAAGTCCATGGTAAACAGGGGCTTGGTGCTCCGGTAACCGCGGATTTTCTCAAATACCATTTTCCGCTGCTCCGGCGTCGGCAGCAGCTCCGGCGCTGCATCCTGCCCCACGGGCATATAGTGGAAGAACCACGCAAACTTTGCGCCCATATCGATTACCTGATCGACGAATTCTTCCGAAGTAATATCATTGCAGTTGACAGAGGTATAGCAAGTGGAAATACCGAAGGGCAACTTGCGGTCCCGCAGAATCTGCATGGCATGCATAACCTTCTGGTAAACGCCGTCGCCACGGCGGCTGTCGTTGGCAGTCTCAAAGCCTTCCAAGCTGATGGCAGGCACAAAGTTCTTCACCCGGAGCATTTCGTCCGCAAACTCCTCGTCAATCAGCGTGGAGTTGGTAAAGCACAGGAACACGCAGTCGGAGTGTTTGTTGCACAGGGCAATCAAATCCTTTTTCCGAACCAGAGGCTCGCCGCCGGTGTAGATGTACAGATACACGCCCAGTTCCTTGCCCTGGGTGATAATGCTGTCCAAATCCTCAAAGCTCAGATTCAGCTTGTTGCCGTACTCAGCAGCCCAGCAGCCGGTGCAATGCAGGTTGCAGGCGCTGGTGGGGTCCATCAGAATAGCCCAAGGAATGTTGCACTGGTATTTTTCACGGGCAGCCTCCTGGGTCTTCCAACCGGTCAGCACTGCATTCAGCACGAAGTTGGTGAAGATTTTCTTCAGCACATCGTTGTCCGTCTCGTTAAACAGACGCATCACAAACTGGTACCAGTTGGATTCCGGATGGTCGATGACATCCCGGACCACGGCGCGCTGTTTGTGGAAGTTCGTCTCTTCATCGTCTCCGGCAAACTTATCCACCCAATCCATCAATTTACCCATGTTCTTTTCCGGGTCTTTTTCAATATAACTATAAGCGGTATTGATTCCAAGTTTCGCAAGTGGTTTAAACATAGTTCCGCCTCCTCTTTATCTTGTTTCCTATTGTATCGAGGTTGCGGCAAAAAGAGAACAGACAAAAAATGCGGAGCGTGTAAATTTACACAACTCCGCAAAATTGTCTATCTAACTCTTAATCGGCGGATTCCTGACCCAATTTGTCGATGGCATATTCCAAGCTGCCGTCCAGTAAACAAATCAGTTTGTTCAGCTTCTCTTCGCAATCCAGCTCCAAGCCTTCGTCCAACCAGTTGAACAGCAAGCCCACCGCAGACAGCGTATACACATTGACAATGAAGTCAATGTTCTCCTGAGAAACGTTTTTCCCCTCTGTTTTCCGATGGACGATTTCCGTAATTGTGGGGGTGAATTCCGCTTTCAGAAATTGCTCCATGCTCACCCGGTTCACCGAGCGCATGACGTTCCACACCAGATTTTCGTTCACCTTTAAATAACTCACAATGCGGTGCAGATCTTCCTTCCAATCACTATCTTTCGGACGGTCTCCCAACAGCCGCTCTGCCTCTTCGTTGAAAATCCATTCAATCAAATCGTAAATATCCTGAAAATTGTAGTAAAACGTCTGCCGGTTTACACCGCAGTGCTCCACGATTTCCTTCACCGTAATCTTATCCAACGTCTTGCGCTCCAGCAGCTCCTTCAGCGAATCTGCCAGCAAGCGTTTCGTTGCCAATGCCATAAGTTTTCACCCTTTCGCTTTGTTTGTCTCTCATCAAAGCATGTCATTCCGTTTTTGTATAATATATCTATTATACTCTAATTTTTTCTTATGGCAAATGAATCTTTTATGAACAATCCCCCGGAACGCGGCATTCCGGGGGATTGTATGTCAGGATTCTTCCGGTTCATTCGCAGTCGATTCGGCTGCGTCTTCCCCATAGAGAACCTCGTAATTCAATTTACTTTCCGGGTCAAACAGCTGGATTTTTGAGGCGGGCAGGCTGATGCGCACATAAGGCATCACTCCGCTTGACGAAGGCTCGGGCAGACTTTCCGCAAAGCTCACCGGTACCATAGCCACAATATCGGTTTCGCCCAAGGTCAGATGCAGCTGCACCGTGCTGCCCATCAGTTCCTGCATATTCACCAGCACCGGCACATCCTTATCGTCTCCGATTTCGATGTACTCCGGGCGAATGCCCAGCACCGCTTGCCGGGTCTCGCCGGGCTGCAGCCGAATGTCATAGGGCAGATTCAACGGAATGGTCTCCTCCAAAACCCGGGCGCACAGCTGACCGTCAATCCACAGCAGCTCCACATCGATAAAATTCATCTGCGGGCTGCCGATAAAGCTGGCAACGAACAGATTCCGGGGGTGGTCAAACACCTCATGGGGCGTTCCGATTTGCTGAATATGTCCCTTTTTCATGACCACAATTCGATTGCCCAAGGTCATTGCCTCGGTCTGGTCATGGGTCACGTAAATGAACGTGGTGTCCATTTTCTGATGGAGCTTTTTCAGCTCCGAGCGCATCTGACCGCGGAGCTTTGCATCCAAGTTGGACAGCGGCTCGTCCATCAGATACACCTTCGGCTGCCGGACAATTGCCCGACCGATGGCCACACGCTGCCGCTGACCGCCGGACAAAGCCTTCGGCTTTCTCTGGAGCAGCTCGGAAATCTGAAGAACCTCCGCAACCTCGTGAACCTTTCGGTCAATCTCGTTTTTCGGAACCTTCCGCCGTTTCAAGCCAAAGGCGATATTATCATACACCGTCATGTGAGGAAACAGGGCGTAGTTCTGGAACACCATGGAAATATCCCGGTCTTTCGGCTCCACGTCATTCATAAATTTCCCGTCGATGTACAGCTCGCCCGCGGTGATTTCCTCCAAGCCCGCAATCATACGCAGAGCCGTGGATTTTCCGCAGCCGGAGGGTCCCACCAGAACGATAAATTCCTTATCCGCAATGTCCATGGTGAAGTCTTCAACTGCCACCACTTGATTGTCATAAATCTTCTTGATGTGTTTCAGCGTCAGACCTGCCATGTTTTCTTCCTTTCCATTTTGCCTGCAGATTGCTCCACAGCACTCTGTTTTCGTACTGGTCCTTCAGATCCAGATAGGTTTCCCGGAGCTTGCCTTTCATTTTCCGATACACTTTTACCGCCAGAATCACCACGAAAACTACGGGGCAAATCCAGAACAGAATGGCCAGAACCATGAAAATCATGCACCGATTTTCCATAATTCGAGCCGCGTTCTCCCAACTGGGATAGGTCACAGTATCGGTGCGCATAGTGCGCTGATTCAAATGCCGGAGCAGGGAGAAAATCCGCCCGGCGGTAAAGCGGCTGCTGTTTTCCACAACCACGGCGTCTTTCGGCGCAAGATGATCCGTCACCTGCTGTTTGGCGTAGCCGTCCACCGGGTTAGGCATCAGAATTTCATAGCTGCTGATGGCCGCGTTTTCATTCAGCGTCTGATAGGTATCGTAAGACATATACAATCCCGCACCGTCGGCATAAGCCGTCTGACTGGCTTTGTCCGTGGGTCTGTTGATCACACCGGCGACTTGAAAACTCATTCCGTTGATGGTTACCGTCATTCCCGTCAGATTGTATCCGCCGAACAGCCGCCAAGCCAGCTCCTCGTCCAGAATCACCCGGTCATGCATCAAATCGTCATCGGAAAAATATCCGCCGCTGACCAAATCCAAGGGGTGCAGCTGGAAAAAGTTTCCGCCCACAGCCATCACCGAGGCATCGGATTTTCCGTTCATGCCCTCCACAGTGAGCTTACCTTTGGTACTCCAACCATCGCAGTACAAGTGCGCCAAGTCTTCCGTCACCAATTCGCTTAAATTGGTGGTCAGTTTCTCCCGGAATGTTTGAATGGCCGTCCGGTCCACAGTGCTGCCGGTCTGGAAAAACACCGAAACCTCTGCGTATTCCGTTTCGCTTGTTCCGGCCCATTCCTGCGCCACATTTTGGTCTCGGAGAACGGTTCCGGCATGACGAAAGCAGCTCATGCAAATCAGCGCCGCAATCAAAGAGATTGCGCTGATGAGCGTAAACCAGAGCCATTTTCGATGCAGCCACTGCCGGGGCTGTATTTGTTTCCAATGAAACTTCCGTTTGTTCTTCATCGTTCGGTTTCCTTAGGATTCGGCCAGACGAACCAAGTCTTTGTCCTTAATCGGCTTGCTGCTTGTGGTAATCACATAGTCGTAAGCATTGACGCCGCCGCTGACTGCCGTATTGGTATCGTCGCTGGCAACTTTTTCCACATCCACACGGGTGGCAACATAGCGGTTGCCCAAGGGGCTGGATTTCGACGTGACCACATAGATGAAATCACCGTTGCTGTCGCTGCGAATGGCGCTGTTGGGCACAATGGTGTCATACTGAGCGCTCTTCTGGCCCACAGACAGATTCAGATTGCTGCCCGGCTCCACATCGCCGCGAATGTCAAAGGTCAGAATCTTGCCGTTCTGCGGATTTTTGGGGTCCGTCTTAATGCTGCTCAAGGTTGCCGTCAGGTCTCCGCCCCAGTAGTTGGCAATGGTTGCCTGGTCCCCGGTATGTACCTTCCGCGCTTGATCCTTGGTTACGGAAAAGCTTACGTTATATCCCATATCCGGCACGGTAATGGTGCAAGCCGTGGTTCCGGAATCAATGGGCTTGCCCGCGGTCACCGCAATGTTTTCAATCACACCGTTGACTTTTGCCTTCACTTCCGGCTCGGTAGCCTCCTGCTGCAGCTCGTTCACTTCCTGCTGTGCCTTGGAAATCTGATAGCGCATTTCTTTCAGATCCAACTGCTCCAGCCGAATGGCCTTGTTGTCGGTTTTCTTCTGCTCTTCCAGAGCAAACACCTGGTCCTCCAGTGCCCGCTGTTTTTCCTTTACGGCTGCGGTAGCGGTCTGAATGCCCTCATAAATGGCCTTTTTGTTGTCGTAATTGACGGTTGCGGTGTCCAGAGATTCCTGTGCTTTCTGCAGCAGACGATTCAGCCGGTTGTACTCGCCGGAATTGTCATTGCTCACAGCGCTGATGTATGCAGAATAGGCTGCGTCCCGCTGCTGCTGTGCGGTGGTGACTTCTGCCGTCAGTTTTGCCAAGTCATTGTATGCTTTTTTCTGTGCAGGATCAGCCTGAATCACACTACCTGGCAAAGCGCCCTTATAGCCGCCCTCTTCCACAGCAGCTTTCATATAGGTATCCAGTCGGCCTTCCCAGTTGTTCACAAACTTAATGCTGATTTCTTTCTGCTTTTCATTGCCGGATTGACTCAGATACTCGTCCAGCGCTTTTTTCGCTGCGTTGACCGTTTCCGTTGTGCCCGCGTACTTCTGGTACTCATATTCCAGATACAATTTCTGCAAATCAGTAGAAACAGTAACACTGGTATCCTTCGGCAAAGCATCAATCTTTGCCTGCTCCAGCCGGTCATTCACCACTTTTTCCATCAGACTCTTATAAGCATCGCCGCTGTTCAGCAGCTTGGAGGCCAAGGCTTTCCGCGCATCGGAAAGGGTCTGTTCCGCAGACTGATAGGTTGCGTACAGACCGCTGGTATCTCCGCCGGTATTGCCGCCCAGATTGCTCAGCTGTTTCTGATAGCTGTCAACCTGTTTCTGGCTGGCGTCCATCACAGCCTTTGCCGTGTCCATCTGGCTTTTTGCCTCGGATTCCGTCAACGTGCCGCCGGAATAGGAATTCAGCGTTTTCTGTGCGTCTTCCAAATCTTTCCGCGCCAGCTGAATGTCACGGTCCTGCTTTGCATAATCCTGCTGGGTTGCGTTAATCAGCGCTTTCTGATAATTCAGATTGGCGGAATGCAGCGTCTCCTCCGCCTGCTTTAACTGGTCGCTTTCTCCGGCGGCCAAGGTAAACAGCACATCGCCCTCGTGAACCTCGTCGCCCACCTTCACCTTAACGGAATCCACCGTACGGGTCTGCTTCAAGGTGACTTCATAACTTTCGTTGGCCGTAACCGTACCGCTGCCGCGAATCTTCGTGACGATTTCACCGCTGGTTACATAGGTGGTTGCCACTTCCGGCAGAGAACGATTCATAAAGGTATTGGAAAAGAAGGTCAGCACCAGCATAATCGAAAGGAAAACGATTGCCGCATTCTTGATCCAACCACGTTTTTTGACTTTCATTTCATCCATATCGTTTTACCCTTTCACACTTCCTTGATGTGCAATGCCCTCTACCAGATATTCCTCACCGTGGAGGAACAGCAGCAGGGACGGAATCATGTACACGGTGGCCATTGCAAAGGCCAGACCGATTTCTCCGGAATTGATGGTGGACAGGAACACGGAAAGCGGCTGCTTGTCCGGGTTATTGAGCAGAATCAGCGGCTGCTCCACCATATTCCAATAGTCAATGAACACCAGAATCACGATAGAATACAACGCCGCCCGGCATTGGGGCAAGCAGATTCTGGTGAAAATATACCACTCTCCGGCGCCTTCGATTTTTGCCGCCTCAATCAGCGAATAGGGAATGCGGCGCATAAACTTCGTCAGCAGGAACACGGAAAACGGTGCAAATGTGCCCGGCAGAATGATGGCCCATCGGGTGTCGTAAATGTGCAGCCATTTACTCACCAGATAGTTGGGCACCAAGGTCACCTGATAAGGCATCAGCATCAAAATTACATAAAAGAAAAAGATGAATGCCCGGACCTTTCCCCGCCATCGGGTAAAGCCGTATGCCGCCAAGGAGGCGATGCCCACCTGAAAGAGCACAATGGGCAAGGTCAGAAACACGCTGTTCCAGAATTTAATCAGATATTCCGGGGAGCGAACCAGACCATTGACGTACTGGGAAAGAGTCACCTTATCCGGAATAAACTTCAAGTTTACCTGCTCGGATTGGTAGGAGTTGGTTTTCTTGTCATGGAACACCGCGCCGTAGTTGGCGGTAATCTCCGACTCGGTCATAAAGGAGTTGGTAATGGTCAGCACCGTGGGCAGCAGGAATGCCACCGCGAACATGGCGCACACCAGAAAAATCACTGCCCGGCCGACATAATAGTTCTTTTTCATCCTTCCACATCCTTTCCGAAGGCATCTTCTACCTTGAAGAGGATTGCAATCAGCGCCACCATAAACAGCGCAATCACCACTGCCGCCGAGGACAGCTTTTGATAATCAAAGCTGTTAAACGTGTTGTTCATAAAATGCTGCAGCATATATAATCCGTCATAGGGATAATCCCCGGTCAGCAAATACACTTCCCGGAAAATTTTAAACGAGTTAATCATGGACAGAATTGCCACAAACAGTACCGTGGGAGACAGATACCGCATTTTAATGGCAAAAAAGCTGTACCACGGGCTTGCGCCCTCTACTTCAGCCACTTCCAGCAGTTCCTTGGGAATGTTCGCCAGACCGGACATGAACAGAATCATGTTGTAGCCCAGATTCTTCCACAGAAACAGCACCGTTATCACAACCAGACAATACTCGGACTTCAGCCAGTCGATTTTATCTGCGCCGAAGATGGCCAAAAACTGGTTCAGGGTGCCGTTATAACTGAAAATAACCTGCCAAATCAGCACCACCGATGCCACCGGCACCATAATGGGGCTGAGGAAAAACGTGCGGAATTCGCTTTTCAGCGGAATCCGCGCCTCCAGCATCAAAGCCAAAGCAATGGGGAGAATCACCGCCAACGGAACGGCGGTAAAGGAAAATTTCAGCGTATTCTTCGCTGCAATCAGAAATGCTCCGTTATGGAACAGATTCACAAAGTTTTTCAGAAAAACAAAGTTCGCGTCAATGCTGCCGTCGGTTACGGAATAGTACACCACAAC
>CAJMMY010000030.1 GCA_905214605.1 uncultured bacterium
GTGCCCAAGGCCGCGCCCGGACATCTTCGCCATCTTGCCGCCGAGACTCGACACGATCGGAGCTAAAATGAGCGTCGTCTTGTCGCCCACGCCGCCCGTGGAGTGCTTGTCCACAGACTTTGTGCCGAACCGCGACAGATCAATCGTGTCGCCCGAGCGCATCATCGCGTCCGTCAGAACGGCTGTCTCGTGGTCGGTCATGCCCTTATAAAACACGGCCATCGCCCACGCGGACATCTGATAGTCGGGAATGTCGCCTTTGGTATATCCGTTCACCACAAATTCAATTTCTTCTTTGGTCAGAATTCCGCCGTCTCTTTTTTTGATAATCACTTCGCTCATCAACATAGCGCAGTTCCCCTTTCGGTTAGTTTGCTTAGGGGTATTGTATCATATTGCAGCGGAAAAACCAACTCCCTTATTCCGGGAACACCCAGTACGTTCTTCCGCCGATTTCCCGCATGGTTTTCTCTGCCCCCGGCGGTACCTGCGCCACTTCCGCCGGCATGGCAATCCAATTTCGCCGCCCGTCAAAGCGGGTCAGGCAGCCGTCCGGGCAGGCATACCACAAATCGTCTTCTTCCTCCCGGGGCTGCACCGCAGGCGGGTCCGGGGCGCAAACAACCGGACATACTTCCGTCTCCGATGGGCTTTCCGGTATTTCCGGCAGGCAGCTCGGTCTCGGTATCTGTGCCCGTTCTTCTGCAACGGCAGCGAGAATCGGTTCCGGAAATCCGTCTGTTTCGCCGGGGGCAAGCCGCCGGGTCAGCGTAGCGCAGCCTTTCCCGTCCGGGAGCAGCAGCCCCAGCTCCCGCGCCCCGCTCTCCCCCGAAATTTTCAGGCACAGCGGCTGCCCGGTCCATTCGCATTTTGCCCGGAACAGGGTATACATGCCCTCCCGGCAAATTTCCAAGGTGCCGATGCTCTGCCCCTGCCGTGTAATCGGTACTGTTTCCATGGTCAGACCTCCCGAAAAAAATATCGTCCCTCCAAACTATGAAGGGACGATATTGTTTATGCCGGATTTAACCGATGGTGTAAGTGCCCCGGACCAAAAGGGTCACCGAGCCGGAGGCTTTCAAGCCGCTGTCGGAGGCCGGTGCCATATACAAATGGTTCGCGGTCATTCCCTTGCCGGAGGCAACGGTGCTGCCGGAAGAAATGTCAATCATACCGGAGGAGCCCACCACAGCCGCGCTGCCGGACCGGAACAGCACCTCGCAGCCGGCGGAACATTTCATGGTCTTTCCGCTTTGCAGGGTCACCACGGCAAATTCGCCGCTGATTTCCGATTCAAACTGCCGCTCCAACTGGGTCATCGCGGTGGTAACCGTGTTGTTGAACTCCGTTTCCATAGAGGGCTGCAGGGTTTTGTTCAGATAACTGAGCGTTACCAACGGGTCCGATTGCGTTCCCGCCGTGGAGGCTGCATAAGCGCCCACGCAGGTAAACACCACCGCCACAGCCAGAATCAGCGCCGCCCGCTCGATTTTTTTCTTCATGATGTACCTCCAAGTGTTCCCGGAGGCGGGCTGCCTCCGGGTGCGTATTCGTTTACAGTCCAAAACTGACAGCAATGGCGCTGTCCACCTTGGACATCGTTTCTCCGTCCAGCCGTCCCATTTTCTCCCGGAGCCGGGATTTGTCAATGGTCCGAATCTGCTCCAGCAAAATCACGCTGTCCCGGGTCAGACCCACGCTCTGCCCGCTCAGGGCAATGTGGGTCGGCAACTTTGCCTTGCCGGTTTGAGACGTGATTGCCGCAGCAATCACCGTGGGGCTGTGCTTATTCCCCGTGTCGTTCTGAACAATGAGAACCGGACGCATTCCGCCCTGCTCACTGCCCACAACGGGACTTAAATCTGCATAAAAAATGTCTCCGCGTTTTACGATGCTCAATGTAACCATCTCCGATGAAGGGCCGCCCTATCCATTCTATGTTGCGCAAGGGTATTCTCCCCCACCGAAGAAAAAAATATACAAGCCTGCCGGGGATTTTAATGGAAATAAATCCGAGGCACACGGTTCGACACCCCGCACAGCAATTCATAGGAAATGGTTCCCGCCTGATCCGCCAAAACGTCCACGCTCTGCCGGTCACCGAAAATTTCCACCGGGTCTCCCACCTGAATGTCCGGGAAATCCGTAATATCCACCATGCACATATCCATGCAGATGCGTCCCCGCTGCTGCGCCCAATGACTTCCGATGCGCACCTGCAGCTGATTGGACAGCACCCGGTGCAAGCCGTCGCCGTAGCCGATGGGTATCACGGCAAACCGTTTCGGGCCGGGGCAGGTATAGGTCTGCCCGTAGCTGATGGTATCCAGCTCATTGTGGTCGGTGATTTCCACCACCCGACTCATCAGCTTCATCACCGGTTTCAAATCCAGTCCGCCATGCTCCCGGCCGGGGTACAGGCCATACTGCAGCAATCCCGGTCGAACCATATCCAAACAGGTTTCCGGGAAGTTCACCATTGCCCCGGAATTGGTGCAGTGGCGAATCCGGAAATTCCGACCCGATTTTTCCTCAATTTCCCCGATGCCATGCAAAAACCGCTGGAATTGAATTTCCGTAAAGTCCTTTTCCGGTTCATCGGAAACGCAGAAATGGGTGAATACCCCTTCCGGATCCAAATGGGGCAGGTTCATAGCCTTCGCAGCCTCGTCCGTTGCCCCGGGGCGGATGACGGCAAAGCCGGTGCGGCCCATGCCGGTTTCCAATTTGATATGAATTTCCAAGGTTAAACCGGTTCCCATCAACGCCATGTTCATTTCATCGGCCAGACGGTAGCTGCCCACCGCCTGACACACATTGCCCAGCCGGGCAATATCCGGAGCAAGTTCCGCCGGAGAGGGGCCCAGAATCAGAATCTCCGCCCGAATTCCTGCATCCCGCAGTTTTTTTGCCTCGTCATAGCAAGCCACCGCCAGATTGGTCACGCCCATCTGCTCCAGACAGCGGCTGACCTCCACGTCACCGTGACCGTAGGCATTGGCCTTCACCACGCCCAAATACCGGCAGCCCGCCGGCAGCTTTGCCCGGATTTGCTCTACATTATGAGCCAGATTCTCCAGATGAATCTCCGCCCAGGTCCGTTCCATTTCCGTATCCATTTGTATTCGACCTTTCTGATGTAAAAGATTCCATGGTGCAGGCAGCCTTGACCGTCCCGTTTTCGGACAGCTCCGCCGCCTTTGGCGTATTTGTTTCGTCAAACCAAATGGTCACGTCCACCGTATCATCTAAAACCAACTGTACTGCCAGATTGTCGTTTTCCGACCATATCCGGCTGAGATTTCCCTCCTGCAGGGCCTCCACCACCGCAGGCAGAACCGTTACCGGAGCAATGCCGCTTTCCGTCACGTCTCCGGTGGGTAAAATCACATTGCCGTAGGACAACGTGCTGTTTTCCCCGTCCAGATGGGCAGTCACACCGCTCATGATTTCCGGTTCCAATACGGTAACGTCCCAACCGTCTTCGGTGCCCACGCCGGTCAGGCGGTATTCCTCCACCCGGTCCGCCCGGTCCACCCGCAGCTGCGCCGTTGCCGTAATCCGGTCCGCCTCAGCAATTTCCCGCTGTACGGACCAAAATGTATCTTGCTGAGATTGCCCGCGGCATCCCGCCAGCAATCCACAGGTTATCATCAGTGCAGAAACCATTCCGTTTCGCCTCACTGAATTTTACCTTCCTGTCATGTCTTTTTCCACGTATGGAATCATACGGAGCAAATCCACCGGGGTCATTCCGTATTCTCCCATCTCCGCCGCGCATCGGTCTCCCGCCGCAGCATGAATACTCACGCCGGTGAGCACTGCCTCTTTTTCCGGCAGCTGCCCCAGCATTCCGCCCAGAACACCCGCCAGTACATCACCGCTGCCGCCCTTGGCCATGCCCGGATTTCCCGCAGCCAGCACATAAGTGCTGCCGTCCGGAAACGCGCAAACCGTTCGATGTTCCTTCAGCACCAAGGTGCAGGGGTTCCGTTCCATAAAGTTCCGGGCGTCTGCTACCCGGTCATCGGTAAGCGTTCCCCCGAGCCGCTGAAATTCTCCCTCGTGGGGCGTTAAAATCCGAGGACCTGCCGCCTTTTTCAGCAAATGCAGGTCCCGGCTCAGGGCAAACAATGCGTCCGCGTCAACGACCATCGGCACGGAAACGTGCTCAATCAGGTCCTGTGCAAACCGCAGACTGCTCTCCGAGCGGCCCATTCCCGGACCCAACACGCAGACATCGCACCATTCCAGCCGATACTGAATGTCTTTCCGGAACAACGGGGAAATCATGGGGAAGGGCATGGCTGCATCCAGTTTTACCGCAACAATCGGATAAATCGGTTCCGGTACGCCCACAGCCACCAGACCCGCGCCGGCTCTGACCGCCCCTTGGGCGCACAAGCTCACAGCGCCGGTATATCCCACGCTGCCGCCCAGAACCAGAACCTTGCCGAAGTCCCCTTTGTGACTTTCCCGGGGACGCACCGGCAGAGTCCGTTCCTCTGGCCGTAAAATCGAAACCTTTTCATGCCGCAGCCACTGGGCAGGAATTTCTGTGTTCTCTGCCATGACCGTCACCTCCATGCGCTCGGACATTACAGTGTATTATAATATTTACAGAAAAATAAGTCAATTTTTTCTGCAAGCGGATGGCATTTTCCACGCAAAAAAACGGTGGGAAACATTCGTTGCTTTCCCCACCGTCGGCTGTTCTTTTATAGAGTGTGCGGCAATCCGTGCCGCTGAAATCCCGGAAACAAAAAAATCGCCTCGAACGATTGTTCAAGGCGATTTGGCAGCGGATGAAGGATTCGAACCCTCACGAACGGAGTCAGAGTCCGGTGTGCTACCTTTACACTAATCCGCTACAAGCAAGGGATATTATACACCTTTCAGATAAAAAGTCAATAGCTTTTTTAAATTTTTTCAAAATTCTTTTTCACCCGGTTTTTACAACAAAAAATGACCCGTTCTCCTCAGAGAACAGGTCACTTCAGATTCTTATTTTTCCAGATAGCTGGTCAGCAGCTCCTGCAGCAATTCATCCCGATCCACACGGCAGATCAACGCACGGGCGTTGTTGTAGTTGGTGATATAAGTGGGATCTTCGGAGATAATATATCCGACCAACTGATTGATGGGGTTATAACCCTTTACCAGCAGTGAATCATATACCGAAGAAAGAATCTCCTTAATCTCGGTCTTGTTGTCTAATGCGGTGAATTTTCTCGTTACATCTTCCACCGGTATTCCCTCCTTAATGCATTGTTCTGAATGGATATCACGTGTATTATATTATCTCAAAATCCTTATGCTGTAAAGGGGGGGAATATTACGCTTGCGTTACAAATCCCCGATTGCCGTCGATTCTTCCGTCTTTTTTCTCTCGATTCCCACAAAACACACCGCTGCATACAGTGCAACCAAAATCACCGCCCAAACCGCGATGCCCCAGCTGCCCTGCCCGAAAGACACATATCTGTCGGGGTTATAATTCCCACCGGCAAAGAAATTTCCGCTGCTCACGCTGTAGACCCTTTCGTATATCCGCATTCCCAGGAATGTGATTGCAATCATCTGCATCAAGCCAAAGGGCAGCAGCATCCCCCGATGCCGGGTCAGGCACAGCTCCAACCCCAGCAGCACCATCAGCCCGCCCCAAAGCAGGAAAAAGAACTGCGTTTGCCTGACATAAAATACCCCGGGCAGAATGGCGGTATCGCCGTTGAACAGGAACAGATATCCTGCCAGTAAAATCGGGCTGACCACCGGCAGCAGCTTTCCCACGGAGCAATTTTCCCGGGCAAAGCCAATCGCAGGCAGGGTCTTTTCTTCCGTCTCATCAAAATACCGTTTCACAATCCGATGGGTCACAACGGTCAGCACCACTGCCAATCCCCAGCTCAAGCCATAGAGCAGCACAAACGTCTGAAACATCTGTGTGGATGCCGCCATGAACGGCAGACACTCCATCAAGCTTGTCTGCGTCATTGCGTATATGGAGTATGCCCCGTCCAGTGTCGTGAAAAACGACAGTACCAGCAAGCACAGCCGGCTGTTTACAAACAGATTCATCACCCCATTGGCAATCAAGAACCACCGGGTATGATAGGTATAGTTTTTCTGCATCCAAACACCGCAAGCCATGGCCGCCAGATACAATCCGTAGCACAGCACCATCGGCACCGCTTGGTTCAGCAGAAAGAACAGCACACCGCCGCCCAATGCAAAGCCAAAGGACAGCAGATTCTGCCAATCTGCCGGTTTCAGCTGTTTCACCGGAGGATTCATGCCCAGTAAATCATCTACCGTAACTCCCAACGCGTTTGCTAAGGGACCCAGCATTGCCACGTCCGGATAGCTGCCGCTTTCCCATCGAGAAACGGATTTATTGGAAACCCCAAGCAAATCCGCCAGTTCCTGCTGGGTCAGATTCTTCGCTTTTCGATACATACGCAGCCGGTCAGCAAATTCCATTTCCGTCATATTCCATACCTCCTTGAAAGAGATTTTTATCGCAAAGGCCTTTGTTCTGTCTGTATCATAACAAAATTCACCCGAAAATGCCACCCCGCAGACCGTCAATTCACTCTCGCAGGCCGGGAATTTCCGGGAATTCGCTCTCGGGCAAGCAAAAACTCCCCGACCGCAGCCGAGGAGTTTTCGTGAAGTAGAAAAGTAGAAAAAGGTTGGGAATCGAATGGTTATTTGGCCTGACTGTTGTACAGGAACGTCACGATTTGTGCCCGGGTACAATGATCAGCAGGACTGAATTGATTGTCTCCGGTACCGGAAGTGATGCCCTGCTCCAATGCCCATGCCACAGCCTCGGCATAGTAGTCTGCCGCAGAAACATCATTGAACTGCTGTTGTCCGCCGACTACCGGATTGCCTGCTGCACGATACTGGAATGCAACTGCCTGTGCCCGGGTCACGGTGTCGTTGGGGGCAAAGGTCTGTTCGTCCACACCCAAAGTAATGCCGTTTTCCACGGCCCACAGAACCGCCTGATAATATGCGTCCTGCTCGGAAATATCGGTGAAGGGATTTTCCGTGCTCTTTGCAGCGGGAGAACCAGCTGCTTTCCAAAGGAACATGAGAATCTGGCTCCGGGTGCAGCTGTTCTCCGGGGCAAACTCCGTTTCGCTCACGCCCGCAGTTATGCCCTGCTCCGCTGCCCACGCAACGGCTTTGGCATAGTAGGCATCGGGCCGCACATCGGTAAACCGCACCGGGGTGGTTTCCGTTTTGGATCCGGTTGCAGAACTATTGGTATTCGTATTCGTGTTGGTGTTAGTACCGGAGTTCGTACCGGAGTTGCTACCGGTTCCCGGGGTAACGGGTGTTTCCACCACTTTGGTTACAAACTTTGTCAGGTCCGGGGTTGCATCAATACTGGTTTTCCAGTACAAGTCTGCCAGCGGGTCATTGGCCGCGCCGTCCACCAACGTACCGTCCGCAATGTGCTGCTTGCCTGCTTTCACCGTCACACTGTTTGCGTATGCTTTGCCCGGCTGTGCGCCTTTTTTATGCTCATAAGCCGTTGCGCCCTGCAGGAACACTTCGGACACATCAATGGAGCCGGTACCTGCCACAGCCTCGTCCCCGGAGCCAAACAGCACCGTGCCGCCGATGGCAACCAGTTTTCCCTTGCCTGCAATCTTGCCGTTGTCCAATTCCACGGCGCTGCCGCCGTTGGAATACAGTGTAACGTTTCCACCACCGCCGTAGGTCACCAGAACCGCATTGTCTTCCAACGTCAGCGTTCCGTTTTTCACTTCCAGCGCCGTCTGGCCTTTACCTGTGCTGCCGGCCTCGTCGCCCTGAATGAATACCTGACCCTTGACGGTCACGTTGCCGCTTGTAGCAACCACAGCCTTATCGTTGGAACGGTCGGTCAGGTTGCCGTTGGCGAGGTAGTTGGTGTGGGAGTAAATGGCCGCATTTTCCAGAACCGCGCCGTCCTCCAGACGGATCTGTCCGCAGATGGACGCGCCGGTCAGGAATTTTCCTTCGTAGGAATCGTAGTTCATGGAGAAGGTGCCGCCGCTCTGCACATCAATGATGCCCTGCACTACGGAATCCTGCAGCGTCAGCTTGCCGCCGTTTTCCACCACAATGCGGACACTGCTGAGAATCTCCATGTTGACAAGCGTCAGATTGCAGCCGTTCGGGATGTAGAGCGTCTGCGGAATTTCGCCCGTTTCGACCTTCTCCCATTCCTGGTCATAGCCCAGATAGCCGTAAGTACCGCTCTGGTGAGAGCCGTACCAGACTTCCAAATCTTTCGGCACGCGAACGCTGTCTTCTTTACCCTCCACGTTGCTGCCGAAGTTTTTAATGGCCCAAGGCTCCATGATGTCCCATGCGTACAGGCCATTGTCGTACTGTTTCAGATTCTCGGTTTTCAGTTGGTCTGCCAGTTTTTCCTCACCGGTGTAGATGCGGAAGGGCAGAGTGTTGCTGGTGGCGGTGCGACCCTGATCGTCCGTAATGGATATAGAAATCAGATATCTGCCGTCATCTTTGGGGATTCCGTCCAAGGTCAAGCTGCTGCTCGTTTTCGTGTAAACGCCCTTCATGCCGCTGTCGGCATCGTCTTTCGTTCCGTTTGCAGTGTCCGGGACAATGCTGACGGAGCACTTGCTGCCCACCAGCTGGATTTCGGATTGAAGATTCAATTCTTCCCAATTCTTGTCCGTGGGTTCAGTGTCTTTTTTCACCAGAGCGCCGTATACGGTCACGGCGCTGTTCTTGTTGGCGGATGCCACACCGGTAGCACCGGTCATGCCGTCATATTTTTTCTGCCCCACAATGGCGGACTCAAAGCTGCCCACGATTTTCACACACAGCTGATAAATGTCGCCGGGTGTGGTGGTGTCCCCGGAAACCGTTGCGTTTCCGTTCTGATCAATCCCCAGCTTGAACTTCAGCTCACTGTAACCCTCGGCAGTGATGGTGATAATGTCTCCGCTTTTCAGAACGTCCTGTCCGGAGCTGAGGGATTTTTTTTGGGCAAATGCCAAAACCAGTGTTTTGGTATGGTTCGTAAAGCTTGAATAGTTATATTTGCG
>CAJMMY010000031.1 GCA_905214605.1 uncultured bacterium
TGGGGGTAATGGTGTTGTGGGGCTCGCCGTCGGTCTCGGCAAAGATAAAGCAGCTTTCATCGGTGTAGCCGCGCCAGGCAGTCAGGATCTTCTCCGCCAGCAGGCACAGCCGGTCCGGATCGCTGCCGTCGTTGATAATCACGATGTCGGAAAATCCGGCCTGCACCAAGCCGTCCACCACACCGGCGAATTTTTCGTCCGGGTTCAGGGAGGGCAGTACAATGGTGAGATCGGTTAAAAGCTCTGCCATAATCGGTCACAAGTCCTTTTTCTGATTCTTTCTCTTAAAACACATTATAATTAAAACATACCGATGTCAGCGACCCGCCAGCCACTGTCTGTTTCGGTGAGCACAACGTGCATATTATTTTCCGTTGCGTTTCCGCCGGAAATCAAGGTATACCGGGCGTCGCAAATGGCGGCGGAGCCGTAGTACCGGAAGTTGGAAACGGAAAGGTTCTCCACGGTGGCGGTGACGCCGTGCACCCAGCTCATGCCGTCCAAAGAGGCGGTGATGCGCTGAGACAGCGGGCTGCCGGGAATCATATAGGCTTGCACTGCGCCGGAATTTCCGGAGGCATTGGAGGTGAAAGCCAGATAGGTCTGCACAAAGCGTTTGCTGTATTCTGTCAGCTGCGTTTCCAGCCCGGCGGGGCATTGATTGACAACGGAAACGGCGCCGTTTTCATTTTCTATAGTGCAGCGGCTGCCGTTGCTTACAACGGAAACTTCCGGCTCTGTAAACAGCGTTCCCACGGAATAGGTAACGGTGCTCCCGGAGTCTGCGGGCAGAGAATCTGCGTAAGGCGCCAGGTCCGGGTACAATCCGGTGCCGGTGATGTATTTGTCGGTCAGCTCCGTGCCGTTCAAGGTCAAAACAAGGTCTTTCGGTGCGGTAACGGTAACGTTCTGCCCCAATTTGGAGAAGTCAAAGGCGGTGTCGGAAACTTCCCAAGTGTCAAAGCCAAAGCTGAGCAGACGATGACTGCCCGGGGCAAGGCGCAGCGTACCGATTTCCGTTTTGTCCAGACGCACGGTGTAAACCGGCTGCTCCGAGGTATAGGTGCCGATGGCTTTCCGGCAGCTGAGGGTTCCATTGGAAAGGGTTTTGGTGAGGGCTGCGGAAATGTCCTCTTCGGTCTGGAATGCTCCGGTTGTTTCCTCTTCGGCTGCGGCATAGTTGGCCACTGCGGAGCGGAGAGAAATCTGAATATCATGCTTTAAATATTGATTCACCACACCGTCGGTTTGAGAGGCCTCGAAGGCGGACATAAAATTCCAGAAGAGGAAAAATCCCACGCAAATCAGCGCCAGCATGACACATATATAAATAAGAAGACCTTTCCAAAAGCTGTGTTTCTGTTTTGTTTTCATGGCGGTCTCCTCCTTACTTGACTAAAAATGCGGTGGGCAGCGGACGAATTCCGATGACGGAGGCGCAGCGGTTTACATAACCGTCTTGGAACCACATCACGGAGGAGGAACCGCCGTCCAGATTGCAGGCGTTTACCGCGCCGTATTCCAGCATGATGTCCACCAAATCATTGTAGGTGGCGCCCAAGCTGTATGCTTGCCGGCCGTCCACCACCAACAGCAGCACCGCGCCGTCGGCCCGCTGTCCGATGGCTGTCCGGGGATTCACACCGGAGGTGAGGGTGTCCGTGGCATTGGGTTCGCCATTGGAAATCAAAACGGGGCCGAAGGAACAGCCGAACTGAATGTTCTTCTCCCGTGCCTCGGCGGGGGTCATTTTCCCGGTATGGAGAATATACTGGTCATCAAAGCCCACGAAGGGATAGGAAACACCCTCGCTGGCATAATAAATGGTTCCGTCCAGAATGGTCATTCCCTCCGGAATTCCGCCGGTGCCCTGCCCGTTGGGGTCATAGAATCCGCCGCCGTTTACACCGGCTACGCAGTGATAGGTCTGGACCATTTGCTCTACGGTCAGACCGGAGCCGCCGAAAGAGGAGGGGGTGCCCAACTGAATCCGGCTGGGGTCCTGCACGGTCATCAGATAGCCCACATAGCCGGGACCGCTGACGGTTTCCAGAATGATGCCGTCGCCGTCGGTATCTTTTGCGGCGAAGTCATCGTTGGTTTCATTGATTTGCACCAGAGAGGTGTCGGTTTCCGCGGTGTCGCCGTCGGTATGCTTGCCGGCCTCGATGATTTCGATTTCTTCCTCGGAGAAGTAGAGATTGGCCAGCCAACCCACGGCGCTGGTTTCCCGGACGCTCATCACGAACAAATCCCGGGCGGTGGTGCTGGGACCTTTGCAGATAATCCATAAAATACCGTAAGCGGTCACCAAAAGCAGGAGCAGCGTGACCAGAATGACGGTTAAAATTTTGCCGAGAACGGAAAGGAACCGTTTCCCGGCGGAAGATTGAGGCGCAGGAGTCATGAAAAATACCTATCTTTCGTCAAAATGTGTATTAAAACCAATATATCACGGTGCTGTTCGAATCACAAGTGCCAATTTTTCAGGGTTTTTCAAAAATTCAAAAGAAATGAGTTGTTTTTTTCAAAGGTGCAGATTATAATACTCTGATGTTCAATTTAGGAAACGCTTACATAGATTTTACAATTGGAAAGTTTTAGTACATTTTCGGGAACTTTTTCCCGTAAAAGACGTCTGAAACTACGAAAACTTGTTACAAGAGCAAAGGAGGCTCTGATTTGAAAATCCAGAATTTGAAAACTCCGGAAAATCAGAAAATCTGTCGGACCCTGCTGTGGAACGTGATGTTCTGGTTCGTCACACTGCTGTACCTGGAAACGGTACTGCACGTTGCGCTGTTTCGGAGCATGTCCATTCGGTATCTGTATCTGATTGGATTTACCATGTCCATTTCTCTGGTGCTGACCGGTTTGACCCAGCTGTCCCGGAAAGCCAATCAAATTGTCAGCTTGATTGTGGTCATCGTGCTGTGTTTTCTTTATGAATCTCAGCTGATTTACGATGCGATTTTCGGCTCCATGTACTCCATTTCCATGGTGAGCATGGGCGGTCAGGCAATCACCAGTTTCTGGAAGGAAATGTTCTCCACCGTTTGGGACCACCTGCCGGTGGTGCTGCTGGAGCTGGTACCCATTCCCGTGACCTGCCTGCTGTGGAAACGCAAGGGCGAGGAAATTTTCGGCACCTGCCGGAAACCCCGGGCACTGCTGCTGATTGCGGCATTGGTGCTCCACGGCATTATGGTGCTGACCCTGCGCATCGGCGGAACCGGATTCTATACTACATATAATACTTACTACGGCAGCGACGCAACCACGGACCAGGCAACGGAAAGCTTTGGTCTGCTGACGGATATCCGTCTGGAAGTGATTCATCTGTTCCGGGGCGAAACCGGCACGGATTACTTCATTTCTACGGAAACCAACGTGGAAAAAGACGATGAGTATGAGTACAACGTGCTGGACATCGACTTTGACGCGTTGATGAACATGACTCAGGACGAGCAGGTGAAAAAGCTGAGCCAGTACTGTGCGTCTCTCAAGCCCACGAAGAAGAATGAGTACACCGGCATGCTGAAGGATTACAACCTGATTATGCTGTGCGGCGAGTCCTTCTCTTCCGCAGCCATTGACCCGGTGCTGACCCCCACGCTGTATAAGCTCAGCCACGAGGGTATTGTATTCAACAACTATTACAATAGTTTCCCCAACACCACCACCAACGGCGAGTATGCTCTGAACACCGGCTTGATGCCGGATATGAACCGCGGCAAGCGGGATTCCAGTTTCTATGCCTCTCGAAACAGCTATCTGCCGTTCTGCTTGGGCAATGAATTCAAATCCCAGAAAGACGTGCAGGCTTACGGCTACCACAACTACTACGGCAGCTATTACGGCCGGTATCTGACCCACCCCAACATCGGCTACAAGATGAAGTTTGCCGGTCAGGGTATGAACTTTACCACCTCCTGGCCCGCATCGGACCTGGAAATGATGGAGCAGTCCGTGAGCGATTACATCGGTCAGAAACAGTTCATGGCGTACTACATGACCTTCTCCGGTCACTACAAGTATGAGAAGGACCTGAACCCCATGGCTGCCCGGAACTACGAGGCTGTGGAAAATCTGGATTTGTCCGAACACGCCAAGTGCTACCTCAGCTGCAACATTGAGCTGGATAAGGCATTGCAGTATCTGCTGGAGCAGCTGGAGGCTGCGGGTGTGGCGGACCGGACGGCCATTGTTCTGGCCGGCGACCACTTCCCCTACGGTCTGTCTAAAGAGGAATACAGTGAGCTGATTGGCCACGAGACCGATTACTTTGAGCGGTATAAGGATACGCTGATTTTCTGGGTAGGCGGTCTGGAGGAGCCCATTCAGGTGGACGAATACTGCTGTAACATCGACATTCTGCCCACCATTCTGAATCTGTGGGGCTTTGATTACGATTCCCGTCTGCTGCCCGGCACGGACGTCTTCTCCGACGGCACTCATGTGGCAATACTGGCAGACCAGAGTTTTGTGACGGATAAGGTGAAGTTCAACGCAAGCAGCAACACCGTGGAGTATCAGGTGGATTCCGATACCCTGGTGCCGGATTATCTCCGGAATATGCAGCAGATTGTGAAGAACCGGTTCAATGCGTCTGCGGATATTCTGAACAAAGCCTATTACAACATCGTGTTTGATCAAGGCGAGGTTGTTGTGGGCGATGACGCGTGGATCAGCGAGGCAGACTGGAACGGTACCAACCATACCGGATTCCAGACGAACCCCGATATGCCGGAAGAGGAAGCTCCGATTCTGGAGCCCGATACCCCGGAAACCCCGGTGGTACCCGTAAGACCTGCGGTGGACAATCGCGGCTCGGTCATCAACTGAGCAAAAATCATATTGCATCAAAGGGAACCGAATTTCGGTTCCCTTTTTGCATGGAAGGAGCAGTATGTACTACCTCTATCTGATTCGCTGCGCCGGGAATCGGCTGTACACGGGCATTACCACGGACCCTGCCCGGAGATTCCGAGAGCATCGGGGAGAAAAGTCTGGGGGCGCAAAGTTCACCGGGGCAAATCCCCCGGAATCCCTGGAAATGGTCTGGACGGCGCCGGACCGCTCCGCCGCCCAACGGGGGGAATATCGGCTGAAACATCGGACCCGGGCGGAAAAGGAACGGCTGATTGCCCACCCGGAGGAACTGCCCGGGCTGTTGGAGCTGCCGGAAACGGAATTTCGCCCTTGTTTGGAGCCGTGGCAGATGGCACTCAAGGAAGGTAATCTTGAATGATAAGTAAATTAGGAATACAATACGACGAAAAAATCTCATGTTGGCATTTGTCAACATGAGATTTTTGCTTTTTTACGATATTAACCCGGAGGAAAATGAGGAAAAATCAATCAAAAAAACCAATCATTCCATATATTTTCTCTATCAGCTCATGGCTTGCGCAACCTCTGCCTCGTTGAGATAGGGGCTGCTTTTCAGCACAAATTTCCGGAATTCCTGAGCCGCGGGGGAGAGGGTAACGGAGGGGTCGGTGACCAGATAGAATCGACGGTCCGGCACCGGCTTGGCAATTTGCAGCATTTTCACATTCAGCCACAGCAGCATTTCCATATAGGGCACCACGGCAATGCCGAACCCGTTGGAGACCATGCCGGCCACCACTTGGTCCTCTTGAATTTCGTAAGCCGTGGGGGGATTGATGCCTGCCTGCTGGAACAGCTCGTCAATGACGTACCGCAGACCGGAGCCGGGGGAGAACTTCACATATGGCTCGTTCGCCGTGTCTGCAAGGTCCACGGAGTGCTGCTTTGCCAATGGGTGATTGGTGGGAACAATCAGCACCAAATCCTGCGCCCGCACCGGCTCGCACTGGAAATGATAGGACTCCGGCGCTCTGGAACTGAACACCATGTCCAATTCCCGAGTCTTCAATTTGTCTAAAAGGTGATATGTCACGTCGGTGTGGAATGTAAAATCAATTTGCCGGTCCGGGTGCTCCGCAATAAAGTCCGAAGCCAGCTTCGGTACGTAATCCACGCCCAAAGTGCGCAGCAGACCCAGTCGAATCAGACCGTTGCCCTGGGCGCAGCGCTGCAAATAGGCCACGCTGTCGTCCAAAATGGCGAGAGATGCCTCCACGGATTCCAGAAACTGGGAACCGAAGGGCGTGAGAATCACGCTGCGGCTGCCTTTTTCAAACAGCGGTACGCCCAGCTCCCGCTCTAACTGGGAAATGGCATGGCTCAAGCTGGGCTGGGTGATAAAAAGCTGCTCGGCAGCGCGGGTGTAGTGTTTGGTATGTGCCAACTGCACGAAATAGCGCAGATGCGATAGGTTCATAAAATGCTCCTCCTCCACGGACGAATCTCGTCACAGAATTCACGTTTAATTGTTTATAGTTTAACACAACGAATAGAGAAAATCTATCATTTTATGAATTTTATTGATTTGTTAATTAACGAACGAAGTGATACCATTGAGCCAGTTCAAGGGAACGGAACAAAACGAACCCCAAACAACCCAAGAACTACTTAATACAAACCAAATGACAGTCCACATACAAAATACAAACTGTCTCAATATAGGAGGAGCGACACAATGAACATTACTGGTAAAACCCGTCTGCTGGGCTTGATTGGTACCCCGGTAGAACATTCCAAATCCCCGGCCATGTACAACTACTGCTTTGACAAGTACGGCATGGATTGCGTGTATCTGGCATTTGATGTCCCCATGGGAAAAGTTAAGGAGGGCGTGGAGGCCATTCGGACCTTCAATCTCCGGGGCGCAAACGTGACCATGCCGCAGCCTTATTTGAGACTGCGGCATTTTGTCATAAAAAGAGATTGAAATATAGCGTTCTTGACACGTCTGTTGGAAATGTGTAAACTAATATCATAGATATTGGGGGCTTATGCCCTGAATGATGGAACGAATACAGAATGGAGTGAATGATTGTGGCATACGAGAATATTTTCCGACCCCTTACGGTGCGAAACTGTACGCTGGAAAACCGCATTGTCATGCCGTCTATGGGAACTTTGATGGCCGACGCAGACTCTTTCGTGACGGACGCTATGATTGACTATTATGTGGAGCGGGCGAAAGGCGGCGCCGGTCTGATTTTGATGGAATGTGCATCGGTTCTGCCGGAAAACCGTCCGGAGCATACCCCGGCGCTGTCCGATGACAAATATATCCCCGGTCTGACCCGATTGGTGGAGGCGGTCCATGCAGTGGGCGGCACCATCGGGATTCAGCTGTATGAGCCGGCAGAGGGCGCTATGAACGGCCACACCGACGTGAAAAAGCTGAAGATTATGGGTCCTATGGAGCGATTCCATGGCCGTTGGCCGGCGGTGAAAACGGAGGAAATTCCGGAAATCGCAGCGGCATTCGGACGGGCGGCTGCCCGGGCAGATGCCTGCGGCTTTGACGTGATTGAGCTGCATTGCGGACACAACTATCTGCTGCATCAGTTCCTTTCTCCCCATTTCAACCACCGTACCGACGCATACGGCGGCAGCTTGGAAAATTGCATGCGGTTCCCCCTGCTGTGCGTGGAAGAAGTGCGGAAAAACTTCTCGGAAGAAAAGCCCATGTTCATGCGAATCGTGGCATTTGACGACGAATTGTGCGACGCAGCGGGAAATTTTGACGGCCTGACCATTGACGATATGGCGGAATTCTGCCGCCGTGCCGGCGCGTTGGGGGTGGACGTTCTGGACGTTTCCCGGGGCAATTTCGGCAAGGGCAATATTTACGAGGTGCCCGCCATGGGCGTGCCCTTTGGGTTCAACAAAGACAATGCACTGTATCTGAAAGAGAAAACCGGAATGCCGGTGATGGCTGTGGGCCGTCTGGGCCGCCCGGAGCTGGCCAACATTGTGTTGGGCGAGGGCGCTGATTTGGTGGGCTGGGGCCATGCCCATATTGCCGACCCCTATATTGTGCAGAAAACCCGCCAGGGCAATGTGAACGATATTTGCTACTGCATCGGCTGCGACCAGGCCTGCTCTCAGGCATATCATGAGCCGGACGCACAGCATATTTCCTGTATGCGCAATCCCAGTGTGGGCCGGGAGCGGGAAATGGTTCTCCGTCCCGCACAGCAGCCGAAAACCGTACTGGTGGCTGGCAGCGGCGTGGGCGGTTTGGAGGCTGCCCGGACCTTGGCACAGCGGGGGCATCGGGTCATCGTCTGCGAAAAAGAGCCCAACATGGGCGGACAGTTCCTGCTGGCGGGTATGAGCCCGGACAAAGAGGACTTTGGCTCCAGTGTGGAATGGCTGATGCACAAGGCGGCAGAGGCAGGTGTGGAATTCCGGGTGAATTGCCCGGTGACACCGGAATTGTTGGAGCAGCTCCGTCCGGACCATTTGGTCATCGCAGTGGGCGGAAAGCCCCGGCAGCTGCCGGTTCCCGGCGGAGAACTGGCAGTATCCTGCACGGATATTCTGGCCAATCGCCGGCGGGCGTTCGGAAAATGCGTAATCGTGGGCGGCGGCTTTACGGGCATTGAAGTGGCGGAATATCTGGATTTGCGGGATTTGCCCGTGACCATTGTGGAAATGTCTCCCCAACTGGGCGCAGGTCTTTCTCACGGTCGCGCCATCTTGCTGAAGAATTATCTGGAGGAGCACCCCCAGATTCACGCAGTGACCAGCGCTGCGGTGGAAAAGTTGGAGCCGGGCAAGGTATTTGTCCACATTGTGGAGAAACAGACTGACCGGAAGACAAAGGAAACCACCATTGTCCGGGACGAACATCAGGTGATTCCTGCGGACACCATTGTTTCCGCCGTGGGCACGGTGTCCGAGCCGTGGCAGGCATTGGCAGATGCTGCCGACCGTCTGGGGATTGCATGGAATGTACTGGGCGACGCGAAAAAGCCCCGGTTTGCCGTGGACGCAATCCGCGAGGCGGCGGAATTGGCAAGAGAAATCTAAGGTCTCTCCCTCCGTCAAAACCTGCGGTTTTGCCACCTCCCTCATCAGAGGGAGGCT
>CAJMMY010000032.1 GCA_905214605.1 uncultured bacterium
GGCTTCGTCTGCTTTCACAGTCAGCTCCACCCGGGGAGCGGCATGGAATTGCTGCTCCAGTTCTTCCGGTGTACCCTCAGCAATCAGCTTTCCCTGATTGATAATCAGCACCCGGTCGCAGACGGCTTGCACCTCGGAGAGAATATGACTGGAGAGAATGACGGTATGATTGCCTTTTAAAGCGGCAATCATTTCCCGGATTTCCATCATCTGTTTCGGGTCCAGACCCACCGAGGGCTCGTCCAGAATGACCACCTCCGGGTCACCCAGCAGAGCCTGCGCAATGCCGATGCGCTGCCGGTAGCCCTTGGACAGCTGCTTAATCAGCCGGGACTGCACATCGGCAATGTCTGTGCGGGTCATGACCGATTCCAATGCGGAGCTCCGCTGCTTTGAGGGAATCTTTTTGGCCTCGGCTACGAACAGCAGATATTCCCGCACGGTCATTTCCGGATAGAGCGGGGGAATTTCCGGAAGATAGCCTAATTTGGCTTTTGCGGCCTTGGCATTTTGGTAAATGTCCAATCCGTCAATGGTGACGGTGCCCTCCGTGGGCGCCAGACAACCGGTGATCATATTCAGTGTGGTGCTTTTTCCGGCACCGTTGGGACCCAGTAAGCCGTAAATTTTTCCGGTTTCAAGAGAAAAATTCAGGTCCGACACAGCCCTGCGGCTGCCGTATTGTTTGGTCAGACGGTTGACGGTAATCATGCACATCGCCTCCTATTCGATACATTCAAAAAAACGAACAAATGGTACCTAATAACTGTGAACGGGGTATTGGATAAAAGTGAATAAATTGTGAACAAACAGAAAAAATAAATCCGACACGAAAAAACGTGCCGGATTTTGATGTAAATTCAGAAAATATTCAGTTCAAACCGAAAATATTTGAAAAAATACTGAAGACTGGGCCGGGAGCGTGACTGTGGCGGTACCATTGTCAATCCGGGCGGTTCCGCTGCCCAAACAGCCGGAGATCTCCGGAACGGAGAGCATAGACAGCCGTCCGTTTTCCTCGAAAGTCAGACCGTGCCCAGGTGCGGAGAGGTCAGCGTTTACGGTACGGGCATCTCCACTTCGGTTGACGGCAATGAGCATCAGACCGGGGCTTGCGGCGTCTCCGAATCGGTCCCGGTCCGAAGTGTTGACGCGGAGCATCAGCAGGACATCGGGGTCCGGGGCATACACGGAAAAGCTGCCTTGCTGCAGGGGAGAAGAGCTGTTGCGCAGGGCGGAAAGCTGACGATACCAATCCGTAAGGGGATAGGCACCTTGGCTAAAGGGTGCCCGGTTAAACGGGTCGGTAAAGCCGTTCATGCCGGTTTCGTCACCATAATAAATGCAGGGCGTTCCGGGAATGGCGAAAGCGATGGCGGCGGCCAACTGCTGCAGCCGTGCACCTTTTTGGTCCTCTTCATCGGAAACGGTCCGCGCCACTTGGTCCGCGCGCTGCGCGGGCATTTCTTCCGGGGCGATGGCCAACAAGGTGCGGATTCGTGCCACGTCATGGGAAGAAAGCAGATTCATCAGACCGTAATACATGGGCGGGGGATAATGGAGCCGCTGCGCCAGAAGAAAATCCGCCAGAGCCTGAGCGGAATCCTCTCTCCGGAGAAATCGCAGCACCGCCGCCCGGAAAGGATAGTTCATCACGGTATCCAGTGCATTGCCCAGTGCATAGGTGCGCTTGGCGCCGTAGCTTTCCTTTTCAATGGCGTCTTCCCACACCTCGCCCAGAACCACCGCCTCCGGGTCGGTTTCTTTTGCGGCTTGACGAATGAGCGTCAGTACGCTGTCCGGCAGTTCATCGGCGACGTCCAGCCGCCAGCCGGCGGCGCCGTTTTTCAGCCAGCTGCGGACCACGCTGTCCGGCCCGGAAATCACGAATTCCTGCCAATCGGCGGCC
This sequence comes from uncultured bacterium, assembly GCA_905214605.1. Next base: position 1,910 of record CAJMMY010000032.1, read on the forward strand.
AATTCATTGACCTCCGGCAGACTATCAAAGCCCCACCAACAGCGGTATTGATCCGGGTAGTCGGAAAAATCGTACCACGGGTAATAGGGGGAGCGGGTGCTTTGGCAGGCACCCATGCTGTCATAATGCCCGTAACGATTGAAATAGGTGCTGTCAGCACCGGTATGGGAGTATACACCGTCCAGAAGAATCCGAATCCCCAGCTTTTTTGCGGATTGACACAGCGCCCGGAAATCCTCCATGGTGCCCAGAATGGGGTCCGGACGGAGATAGTCGGCGGTGTCATAACGATGGTTGGAGCAGGCCTCCACAATGGGATTGAGATACAAAATCCCCACGCCCAATTGCTGCAGATAGGGCAGCTGCTGGGTAATGCCCTTCAGGGTACCGCCGTAAAAATCATTGGGCATATAGTCCGTTTCTCCCGGAGCGGGCTGCCATTTTACCGGCGCGTCCCATTCCGAAACATACACGGTCTGCCCAAGATTCTCATGATAGGCGATGCCCTTCCGGGCGGTATCCCCGGAATCCCGGGCAAACCGGTCGGGGAAAATCTGATACATCACACCGTGACGAAACCATGCCGGGGTGGTGAAGGTTCGGTCATAGACGGTCAATCGGAATCCGGCGCCCGGGGTAAAACTGACCCGCCCCACTTGCTTTCCGAAGGTTTCGCACAGCAGGCAGGTCACATTTCCCGCCAAGCGGAGACGGAAATAATAGCGCAGCGCCACCGGTGTTTCCGGCAGGGGGACCCGGCAGAAAAAATTGCGGTTCAGTTCCTGCACGCGATGAAAACCGTCTCCCTCCAGAATCAGGGTTGCCTGCTGCACCAGACCGGACCCGTCCCACAGCCGCAGGGCAACGGCAGATTCCGTGGGCAGAGCGCCGATGGGAAACCGGTAGCTTTCTTCGGCGCTGTTGTGGCAGATGAGCCGGCTCAACTGGGATTCAAAACAGCGGACAATGGCGGGGTCCGTGGTATCGGCTGGCTTGAGAATTTCAGCTGCGCGGTGCGGGGCTGCACGGCGGCAATTTCCGCAATGGTGAAGCTCCAAGGCTGTTCCGCCGGGGAAAATCGGCAGGCACCGATAACACTCCATGCCCGCTCCCAATCAAAATCATGCTCGTCCAGCAGTATGCGCAGCAATTCCGCCGCAGCCAAAGGGGAAAAGGAACAATCCAGAAATTCCGGCAGCCGGTCCATATCCAATCCCGCGGCGCGGCGCCGGGTATCGGCAATGTGCAGGGCAACGGAAAGGGAAACATAGGCCCGGGATATGCTGCCCGGGGTGTTATTGACCTCTGCTGCCAAGGGCGGATTTTCCGGGCAAAGCGCCCTCCAACCGGAAATTTCATCCGGCCGGAGGGTGAGCATGGTTTGTCCGGTATAAGTAATTTGGAGCTTTCCGGCGGTCCATGTGCCTGACATCTGTCCGCCCAGAGCGATTTGGAATCGTTCCGTCAGCTGCATGCAATCAACTCCATGTACAAATCTGCGTATGCCTCTGCAGACAGGGTAAAGGACAGGTCCTGACTCATAGCATTGTGAATCACCTGATTCATTTTTTCCGGGCTCCGATAGGTGTCCATGGCTTGTTCTACTGCCCAGAGCAGACCGTTTTGATCGAAATCTTCGAAGACGAAACCGGTTCCGGTTTCCCCATCAAAATGGGTTACGGTGTCTTTCAGACCGCCAGTGGCGCGGACAATGGGAACGCTGCCGTACCGCATGGCAATCATCTGAGACAGTCCGCAGGGCTCAAACAGAGAGGGCATGAGATAGAAATCCGAGCCGGCATAAATCTGGTTGGCCAGCGTATTGTTATATCCGATGTAGGACACCACTTTACCCTTGTGATTGTATTCGGCTTGCCGCATGAACTGCTCGTATTCCCAATCTCCGGAGCCCAGCAGCACAAAGGCGCCGCCCATCGCCAGAATTTCTTCCAAGCCCTGCATCACAAGGTCCATGCCCTTTTGGGGCGTCATGCGGGTGACCATGGCGAAAATCGGGGTATCCGCCGTGATTTCCAGACCCAAATCCCGGCACAGCGCAGCTTTGCATTTTGCCTTGCCGCTGCGTTTGCCTACGGAGTACCGGCATTCCAGAGCGCTGTCGGTCCAAGGATTATAGACCTTGTAATCCAGACCGTTGATGATGCCGGAGAGCTTTTCGGACTGTGCGTCCAGAACGCCGTCCAATCCGCAGCCGAATTCCGGGGTACGGATTTCCTTTGCATAGGTGGGGCTGACGGTGTTGACCCGGTCGGCAAAAAGAATACCGGCTTTCATTTGGTTGGCGGCACCGTAATATTCCAGACCGTCAATGGTCATATAGGCGGGGTCGATGTCCAACAGACTGCGGAGCAGACCGAAGTCCGTGGTGCCCTGAAAGGCCATATTGTGAATGGTCAGCAGGGTTTTCAGCTTGCTCTGGGGCTTGCCGGCATACTGACTTTGGAGCAGGAGGGGGAGAATGGCGCACTGCCAATCGTTGCAGTGGAGAATTTCCGGATGAAAGTCCAGCTGAGGAATGGCGTCCAGTACGGCGCGGCAGAAGAAGGCATACTGCTCGATTTCCGCATCGCCGCCCCGATAAATCCGGTCGCCGAAATAGTATTCGCTGTCAACCAGATAATAGGTTGTCTGGTCCAGAACCAATTTTTCAATGCCGGCATATTGCTGCCGCCAGCCCAGATTTACAGTGAAATCCGTCAGGTGCTCTGTCTGCCCCAGATACTGTTCCTTGGTGCAGGCGTGATAGGGCACAATGACCCGAGCGTCAAAGCCCAGTTTCCCCAAAACCTTCGGCAAGGTGCCCGCCACATCGGCCAGACCGCCGGTTTTGGAAAGGGGCGCGCACTCCGAGGCGGCAATCAGAATGGCGGGCGGTGCGGTGCGGTCCATCGTTTTCAGCAGAGTTGTGTATTTCCGGTTCATGTTTCTGAAATCTCCTTTGTATCATAAGAGTAGTAGACGCAGGACATGGGTGGCAGAGAGACCCGGGCGGACCAGGGCTGTCCGCAGAACGGCTCCGGTCGGGCGGGGCAGCGGCTGCCGATTTGCACACCGATGCCGCCGAAACGGCTGTCGTCGCTGTTCAGGATGGGAGTCAATTCTCCGGGACCGGGCAGACCGATTTGGAAAAAGTCCTGCCGCACCGGGGTAAAGTTGCAGGTGACAACCAGCTTGCTGCCGTCCTTTGCCGTACGCAGGAATGCCAATGCGGAGCTGTCTGCGTCCACATCGTTCAGCCACGTAAAGCCGGACCAGCTGCGCTCGATTTCATACAGCGCCGGGGTGGCGGTGTACAGCTGATTCAGACAGCGCACATAAGCCTGCAAACCGCTGTGCATGGAATATTCCAGCAGGTTCCATTGCAGCTGAGATTTGAAATTCCATTCATCGAACTGTCCGATGTCAATGCCCATGAACAGCAGCTTTTCCCCCGGGTGGGCGAACATAAAGCCCAACAGCGTCCGAAGGGAATGGAACTTCTGATAGTAGTCGCCGGACATTTTGTTCGGCATAGACCCTTTTCCGTAAACCACTTCATCGTGGGAGTAGGGGAGAATGTATTTTTCGGAAAACGCATAGCTCATGGACTGCTTGATTTGACCGTGGTGATATTTCCGATAAACCGGGTCCAATGCCATGTAATCCAGAGTATCGTGCATGAATCCCATGTTCCATTTGAAATCAAAGCCCAATCCGCCCAAAGCCACCGGCTCGGTGAGCTTGGGGTAGGCGGTGGATTCTTCCGCAATCACCAGCGTGTCCGGGAACAATCGGTGCAGCTCCTCATTCAGCCGCTGCAGGAAAAACACCGCGTCATAGTTGATGTTTCCACCGTCCCGATTGGGAATCCATTGACCGGGCTGCCGACCGAAATCCAGATACAGCATAGAAGACACGGCGTCCACCCGGATTCCGTCAATGTGGAATCGGTCCAGAAACCATGCGGCGGAGGAAATAAGAAAGCTCCGCACAGCGCCGTTGGTGTAATCGAAAATATAGGTGCCCCAATCCGGGTGCTCGGCCATCATGGGGTGCTGATTTTCATACAGCGCAGCACCGTCGAATCGGCCCAGACCGTGCAGGTCTTTCGGAAAATGAGCGGGCACCCAATCCATCAGCACACCGATGCCGGCCTGATGCAGGGTATTGACCAAATCGGCAAAATCCTCCGGGGTGCCGTATCGGCTGGGGGGGGCAAAATATCCTGTAACCTGATATCCCCAAGAGGGATCATAGGGAAATTCCGTAACGGGCATCAGCTCCACGTGGGTATAGCCCATATCGGTGCAGTATTCCGCCAGCAAATGCCCCAATTGCCGGAAGTTGGGTAAAGAGCCGTCCCACGGTAATTTCCAGGAGCCCAAATGCACTTCGTAAATGGACATAGGGCTTTCAAAGGGGTTGCGCTGCTTGCGTTGGGTCATATATTCCCGGTCATTCCAAGGCAGCGCCTCCCGGAGCCAGACCTTAGAACCGGTGCGGGGGCCGGTTTCGCAATGAATGGCATAGGGGTCGGCTTTTTCCACCGCCCCGCCGTCCGGTCCGATGATGCGGTATTTGTAAACATTTCCGCCGTAAGCCTCCGGAACCAATACGGTCCAAATACCGCTGCCCACAGACGTCATAGGGTGTGCGGACGGGTTCCAACCGTTGAAATCGCCGACAACGGAAACCGCCCGGGCGTGGGGCGCCCAAAGCGTAAACTGCCAGCCGCCCAGGGATTGGCGGTAATGACAGCCGAAGAGATTGTAAGCGTCGGAGCAATTTCCGGCGAAAAACGCGTCCAGTTGATGCTGCGGAATTGTCTGTTCCGCAAGGTGTTTCGGGGTCACGAACATTCCTCCATTCTGCCGAAGCGTTCCTGATTCTTCATACATTGAGTATAGCACAGGAATTGGCCTGTTTCCACAGTTTTTTGTCGGATTCACGGGAAGAACCGCTGCGGAAAATCCGGGCAAAAACCGGAAAAGTCATTGCAAGAGGAAAGCGGTTTGTGGTACAATAATCTACAATATTCTTTGCATGAAGAATATCAGCCGGATTTTGAAAGAAAAAGGAGAATCATTCTGATGAAGAAAGAAACATTTGTGACGTTGGAACAATTGCAGAAGATTGACGAAACCATTCCTACGCCCTATCATCTGTATGATGAAAAAGGCATTCGGGAAAATGCTCGTCAGGTCAACAAAGCTTTTTCATGGAATCCGGGATATAAAGAATATTTTGCGGTGAAGGCAACGCCGAATCCCACGATTATGAAAATCCTGCATGAAGAGGGCTGCGGTATGGACTGCTCCTCTCTGACGGAATTGATGCTCTGCCAGCGCGTGGGCATTCGGGGAGAGGACATTATGTTCTCTTCCAACGATACTCCACTGGAAGATTTCCAGTTGGCGGAAAAACTGGGCGCCATCATCAATCTGGACGATATTACCCATATTCAGAGTCTGTTGGACGCCATCGGCTATATTCCCAAGAAAATCAGCTGCCGTTACAATCCCGGCGGAAACTTTGAGATTTCCAATACCATTATGGATACCCCGGGTGAGGCAAAATACGGCATGACCAAGGCGCAGATTATTCAGGCGGCGAAAATTCTGAAGGAGCGGGGCGCCGAGGAAATGGGAATCCACGCATTTTTGGCCTCGAACACCACACAGAATGACTATTACCCCACGCTGGCGCGGCAGCTGTTCAGTTTGGCGGTGGAAATTCAGAATGACACTGGTCTGCCGGTGACCTTTATCAACCTTTCCGGCGGCGTGGGCATTCCCTATCGCCCGGATCAGGAGAAAGCGGACATCGGAAAAATCGGCGAGGGCGTACGTCAGGCATACGAAGAGGTGCTGAAACCTGCGGGTATGACGAATATCAAGCTTTGCACCGAAATGGGCCGGTTTATGCTGGGACCCTACGGCTGTCTGGTGACAAAAGCAATTCACGAAAAGCATACCCATAAGGAATACATCGGCGTGGACGCCTGCGCCTGCAATCTGATGCGCCCGGCCATGTACGGCGCTTACCACCACATCACGATTGCGGGCAAGGAGAACGAGCCGTGCGACCACGTCTACGACGTCACGGGCTCGCTCTGCGAGAACAACGATAAGTTCGCCATCGACCGCAAGCTGCCGAAGATCGACATCGGCGACCGCGTCATCATCCACGACACGGGCGCACACGGCAGTGCGATGGGCTTCAATTACAACGGCAAACTCTGGTGCGCCGAGCTGCTGCTCCACGAAGACGGCAGCGTCGAGCTCATTCGCCGCGCCGAGACCCTCGACGATTACTTCGCCACCCTCAAGTATCCGGGCAGCGTGATTAAATAAGAACGCACATCGTAGATAGCAAGACCGGGGATTATACGCACATCCGGATAGCAAGGCGTGGAGGCATGTATAGAAAACTGACATCGTAAATAGCAAGGCCGGGGATGACCGGACAACGCTGCGCGATGACCACCTGCTGAATCTATTTTTTCCCTTTTAATGCAGCCTGAAGAAAGAGCTAAACGCGCTGCGCTTGAACGACGCTCTTTCCTCAGGAAATGTGTCGGGAAAAAATAGATTCTTGACGCAGGAGGTCAAACGCTCCGCTTTTGCCCGGCCATCCCCTCTTTGCGTGTGCGAGACGAGCCTGCTTCCCGCTAAGTTTGCAGACAGCCAGCGGGGAGGCATGTGTTTCGCCTGCAGAAGCGAAGCAATTGCCCGCAGGGATGGGCCCCAAGAAGAACGAGGCAGAGCATGCGATGTCAGAACGCCGTGGCAGGCGGCGAAAAAGACTCCA
>CAJMMY010000033.1 GCA_905214605.1 uncultured bacterium
CGCTACCCCGCCATTGTGCGGCATTTTTATTTTCCATTAGTTAGTCAACACTAACTTCAGAAATGAGGGTTCCTACGATGATAAACAAACGACTAATCGGTACCGTACAAGAAAGTAAAAAGTACATTGCCGGAAACGTTGCCAGCCAATGGGTATCTCTGGCGGCAAATATCACCATGATGGCAGCCATTGCCAAGCTGCTCCAAAGCTTGTACGAAAACACATTGAGCAGCCGTCAGCTTGCAGTCACGGCAGCCACAGCTGCTTTGGCGGTACTTGTGCGGTATGTGTGCGCCGTAGTTTCCAGCCGAATGAGCTACCTTTCCTCCAAAGCCGTAAAGAAAACGCTGCGGGAAATGATTTACAACAAGCTGCTGCGCCTGGGTTCTTCCTACAAAGAGCAGGTAAATACCTCCGAGGTCGTGCAGGTTGCCGTGGAGGGTGTCGACCAGTTGGAAACCTATTTCGGTGCCTATCTGCCCCAGTTTTTCTATGCCATGCTGGCGCCCTTGACCTTGTTTGCGGTGCTGAGCTTTGTAAACTTTCCCAGTGCCATTGTGCTGCTGGTCTGCGTACCCATGATTCCCGTGACCATTGTACTGATTCAGCGGTGGGCAAAGAAACTTCTCGTGCAATATTGGAGCCAATACACCACTTTGGGCGATACCTTTCTGGAAAATTTACAGGGTCTGACAACCGCAAAAATCTACCAAGCTGACGCATTCAAGCATCAGGAAATGAACGAACAAAGCGAGCACTTCCGGAAAATCACCATGAAAGTGCTGACCATGCAATTAAACTCCATTACCGTCATGGACGTCATTGCTTACGGCGGCGCAGCATTGGGCGTCATTCTGGCAACCACCCAATTCCGTGCCGGTCACGTGGATTTATCCGGCTGTATTCTGATTATCCTGCTGGCGGCGGATTTCTTCCTACCCATGCGAATTCTCGGCTCCTATTTCCACATTGCCATGAACGGCATGGCTGCCTCTGAAAAAATTTTCCGGCTACTGGACCTGCCGGAGCCGTCGGAACGCTCTGCCGCCGTGCCGGTGGATTGCTCCATTGTCTGCGAGAACCTGTGCTTTTCCTATGAACCCAATCGTGAGATTCTCCATAACGTAAACGTCTCGTTCCCGCAAGGCAGCTTTACCGCCATTGTCGGTGAATCCGGCTGCGGAAAATCCACCCTTGCCGCCATTCTTATGGGCAGAAACCGGCGCTACACAGGAACCGTTGCCGTAGGGGGCGTGCCGCTGTCCGAAATTTCCGAGGAAAGCCTTATGAGCCACTTCACTTATGTTTCTCATCAGAGCTATATTTTCAAGGGAACTGTCCGGGAAAATCTTTTGATGGCTTGCCCCGCTGCCGATGACAATACACTCTGGAACCTGCTGGAGCGAGTAAATCTGGCGGATTTTCTACGAAATGAGCAGGGTCTGGACACGGTTCTGAACGAAAAAGGCAGCAATCTCTCCGGCGGACAATGTCAGCGGTTGGCTTTGGCGCGGGCACTGCTCCATGACACCCCGGTCTACATCTTTGATGAGGCAACCTCGAACATTGATGTGGAAAGTGAAAATGAAATTATGGCGCTGATTCATGCGTTGGCAAAAGTGAAAACCGTAATTCTGATTTCTCACCGCCTTGCCAATGTAGAAACCGCTGATACCATCTATGTACTGGACGGCGGCCATGTGGCAGAAAAAGGCTCCCACACCGCACTGCTTTCGAAAAACGGCAGATACGCGGAGCTTTGGAATGCCCAGCAGGAATTGGAACACTATGCAAAAGGAGGGACCGCAGAATGAAACGGAGTGGATTTCAGGTAATGGGAAAGCTCATCGGGTTGGTAAAACCCCTGAGCGGATATATGATTCTTGCCATTTTGATGGGTCTGGTCGGTCATCTGTGCGCCAGTTTCATCACCATATGCGGCGGCTATGCCGTTGCCGCCGTACTGCGTCCGGAATTGTCCGGGAATTTGCAGAAACTTTTTGCCGCCGTTATCATGTTTGCGCTTGCTCGGGGATTTCTCCGATATGCCGAGCAATCCTGCAACCATTTCATTGCCTTTAAGCTGTTGGCGCTGATTCGGGACCGGGTGTTCGGTGCGCTGCGTCGGCTGTGTCCGGCAAAGCTGGAAGGTAAGGACAAGGGCGATTTGATTTCCATCATCACCTCGGACATTGAACTTCTGGAAGTATTCTATGCCCACACCATTTCCCCCATTTGCATTGCAATTCTGTTTTGCCTTGTGATGGTTCTGTTCATTGGCAGAATTCACGCTGCCCTGGGGCTGGTGGCACTGGCTGCCTACATAACGGTGGGCGCGGTCGTTCCGATGATTACCTCCAAATGCAGCGGAGATACCGGAATTCGTTTCCGCAACGAATCCGGCAGACTTTCCGCCTTTGTTCTGGACAGTCTCCGCGGACTTTCCGAAACCATTCAGTATGGACAAGGCGACACACGCATGACCCAGATGAATACGCTGACGGATTCTCTTTCCAAAACAGACGAAACCATGAAACGCCTTTCCGGCAGGAGCACAGCAGGCACCAACACTGTGATTCTGCTCTTCGACCTTGCCATGCTGTTCGCCTCCGCCCGTCTTGTTGGATTTGAGGGCTGCTTGATTGCAACCCTTGCAATGATGAGCTCTTTCGGTCCCTGCGTGTCTCTGGCTGCATTGGGTGCCACGCTGCAAAATACCTTTGCCGCCGGCAACCGCGTGCTGGACATTCTGGAAGAAACACCGGTAACGGAAGATATTTCCGGGAAAACGGACGTTGCTTTCTCCGGTGCCAACACCGAACACGTCACGTTTTCCTACGGCAACGAGACCATTCTGCAAGACCTGACATTGACGGTTCCGGAGGGCAAAATTGTGGGTATCACCGGTCGCTCCGGCGCCGGAAAATCCACGCTGCTGAAACTGTTTATGCGATTTTGGTCCGCCGACCAAGGCAGCGTCAACATTTCCGGCAGAAGTGTTGAGGAAATCAACACCGAAAATCTGCGCGGCATGGAAAGCTTTGTAACCCAGGAAACCCATCTGTTCCATGATTCCATTCGCAGCAATCTTCGTTTGGCCAAGCTTGATGCCACCGATGAGGAAATCGTTGCCGCCTGCAAAAAAGCCTCCGTCCATGACTTCATTATGGGTCTGCCCAATGGATATGACACCCAAGTCGGCGAGCTGGGCGACACACTTTCCGGCGGTGAGCGGCAGCGTTTGGGGCTTGCCAGAGCCTTTCTCCACGACGCCCCGTTTCTGCTGTTAGACGAGCCCACTTCCAATCTGGACAGCCTGAATGAAGCGGTGATTTTGAAATCTCTCCACGAGGAATGCCAAGCAAAAACCGTTTTGCTGGTATCGCACAGAAAATCTACCATGGGCATTGCCGATACTGTTTACTCTGTGGAACACGGGAGGATGAGCTGATGGATATTCAAACCAAACGGGAACGGGAAAAAGAAGTGGTTTCCCTGATGATTTCCCTATACTGCCGAAAAAATCACGGCAGCAAAACGCTCTGTCCCGCCTGCGCCGAATTGGAACGCTATGCCAGAACCCGCAGCGACCGCTGCCCGTTTATGGAGACGAAAACCTTTTGCGCCAACTGCAAGGTGCATTGCTACAAGCCGGATATGCGGGAGAAAATCCGGGAAGTGATGCGCTTTTCCGGCCCTCGCATGCTGCTGTACCACCCGGTTATGGCCATTCGCCACGGAATCGAATCCCGAAAAGAAAAACGACATTTGGAGAAATAAAATACCCCGCTGCGGTCAAACCGCAGCGGGGTATTTCCTTACCGCTCAGAATCCGAGGGGATTGATGCAATTGAATTACTCGTTTTCCAGAGCCTCCAGCTCTCTCATCCACATGTTGGTAGATGCGTCACTGGGAATCAGGAAACCATTTCTGGGAGAAACGGAGAACTGCTCCACAGCAGGACCGTCCATCAGGCAGGAGCGCTTGAACTGCTGGGTGCACAGACGGGTGCAGTAACTCTTGAGCCACATAATCAGCTCGTCACGGCTGAATTCATCGCCGTAAGCCAACTCTGCCAGACGCAGGGTCTTGGTGGGCGTAAAGCCGCAGATGAGCATCTTGTGGGTGAAGAAGTCCTGCAAAGAGTAAGAGCCCACGGTTTCCTCGCTCTTCTGCTCAATGGTATCATCTTTCGGGGGCAGCAGTTCCGGGCTCACCGGGCATTCCAGCACGTCCCACAGAGCAGTTGCCAGAACCTTGTCCTCGGTAGTTGCGGCAATGTGACGTACAGCGGTCCGCACCTGCGTTTTGGTCAGACCCATGTTCACGTCATACATACTGGTATGGTCACCGTTGTAGGTGCACCAACCGTCAATGTACTCGCTCAAGTCCTCGGTGCCCACGTTCATACCGTTGACCTTGTTGGCCACGTCCATCAGCACCTGGGTGCGCTCACGGGCCTGTGCATTTTCAAATGCAATGGTGTAATCATCATGTGCATGGCCGATATCGTCAAAGTGTGCTTTCACAGAGTTACCGATATCAATCACGCGCACCTCGCAGCCCCACTGCTCTGCCACAACGATTGCGTTGGACTTGGTGCGGCTGGTCGTGCCGAAGCAAGGCAGGGTGCAGGCCACCACGTTGGTGGAGGGCAGGCCCATTTTTCTCACAGCCATGGAGCAAATCATTACGCACAGCGTGGAATCCACGCCGCCGGAGATACCCACAACGCAGTGGTCCAGACCGGCGTATTCCATTCTCTTAATCAGAGCGTCCACCTGAATCTGCATCATGCGCTCACAGTAAGCGGGCACGTCCTTTTCCAGAGCGGGCAGGTGCGGGTTCTTGGAGTAGTAACGGGTCAGCACGGTTTCTTCCTCTTCCATGCCCCATTCCGCCACGTTGTAAGCCATTTCGCTGCTGCCAAACGCGCCGCTCTTCCGGCGGAGGTTGGTCATGTGGTCCACGTCCACCTCGGAAATGGCCAGTGCGCCGGCCTCTTCTTTGCGGTCCAGAATCACGCCGTTTTCCGCCACCATGCACAGACCGGTGAACACGTTATCCGTGGTGGATTCGCCGGTGCCGGGCGCTGCCATAATCATACCGGCCAGCAGATGCTTGGAACGGTACTTGATATCCAGCTCCGCCTCCTGGGTGGAGGTCACGGTTGCAGGGAAAGATGCCATCTGGGCAATCAGCGTTGCGCCGTCAATGGCCTGATTGACGCTCATGGGCACCAGCTCGTTCATGTCGTTGCCCACTTCCACAGCAACGGTCAAGTCGCTGTTCACATTGCTGGGGAACACCACATCGTTGGTCAGCCAGGTTTCGTACCGGCCGCCGACAACAATGTCCACAGGCTCATCGTCCGGGCAGCTGAACGGCGTTCCGTTCACTTCCGTGCGAGGCACCATGGCGATGACATCGCCGTTGTACACTGCCGCTGCGCAGCTGTACAGCTGGCCGCCCAGTGCGTAGGGCAGGCCCACGAACACCAGCATATCCAATTCTTCCGTAGCCTCTACCACCTTGCACAGTGCGTCCTCGCTGGCATTCAGCAGATTGCGCATGCCAATCAAGTCATAGCAGGTCACACCGGTCAGCGTCAGTTCCGGGAACACCAGAACCTTTACGCCCTTTTCCTTGGCCGTCTGAATGGTTTCAATCACACGGTCGGCATTGTAATCCGGGTCAGCGACGCGAATTACAGGAGATGCCGCAGCAACTTTTACAAATCCGTCTTTCATTTCAACACCTGATTTTCTATATTTTTTAGTCTTTCACAAACTCAAATAATGTCTGTCCATAATATTGCAGAATGGCCGCCCGGGAGCTGATAAAGTGATCCCGGTCAATGCGAATTTTCAACACGCCCTCTGCCACCTCGCTGCCCTCAATGCCGTCCAGCTCCGGAAACACGTTGGTTTCCAATTCCGTCTGCAATTCAGTTAGGTGTTGGGCATAGTATGCGTCGGTTTCCGGCGGTGCATACCCGTCGATTTTCTTCGGTCCCGATGTAAACATCTGCGCCATGCACAGCACCGTCAGCACCAGTACCAGAATACAGCCGCCGGGTTTCAGCCGTTGGGCCCACTCTTTTCCGGGATTGATTTCCCGCTCATTCTGTTTCATGGTCAAAATTTTTCCTCATAGCGTATTGTGCAATGCGGAGATTCCGCAGCGCCTGAGCGCCGGTTTCCGACAGTTCCTCAGCCGATTTTACCGTTCCGTTTTCCACATAAAATCCGTTGCTGTTGACAATGGGCAGGGTCTGACGGATTTCCTCCGTCAGCTGCATATACGCATTGCCCTTCCAGCCTAACTGCCGAAACAGCTCGTTCATCAGATAATTGGAACTCAAATCCGGGCCCTCGCCCCGAAAATCGTTGCCCAACACCTGCTTTGCCGCCTCATTGGCCCACATCACATAGCGGGTGGAATAGTAATTGTAAAATCCTTCCTCGGTTTGCGTATCCAGATTCACTCCCAAATCCGTATACACGCAGCCGGAATCGCCCAGCCAAGGATTGTGGTCGCCCCAGAACACCACCACCACGGGTGTTTCGTCATACCGCAGGGCATTCAGAAACTCCAGCATTCGGTTGCCCGTATCCCGCACGGAACCCAGATAGTTGTTCATGACGTTGTAATCGTAGTCACTCACATTTTCATAATATCCCGTGGGGTCCCAAGCGCCGCCGCCCCATTCCACAGCATCGGTGGTATAGGGTCCGTGTCCCTGATAGGTAATGTTAAAGTCAAATACCGGCTGACCCTCTGCCGCAGCCTCTTGGTACAGCCGCAACATTTCCGGCAAAGCCACTTGGTCATACGCAATTGCACCGCCGGTCAATTCTGCATAGTGGTCATTCAGGAACAAATATTCTTCAAATCCCAGCCACGGCATAATATTCCGCCGATTGTAAAACCATTCGTAGCAGGGGTGGCTGCCGGTGGTCCGATAGCCTTGGTCCCGGAGATACCAAACATAGGAGTTGGTATTTTTCCGGAAATCCCGGAGCTGATAGTACCCGGTGAGGGCGCAGCGCTCCGAATCAATGGTGCCCCCGGCAAAAATATTGGTAACCAGATTGCCGGTGTAGCTTTCCGCCTCAATCTGATGATACGCAGCATACACATCGCTGCTGATGCCCTTGATGCCCAGATTGGTGAAATCGTTGAACGCCTCCAACTGGAATCCAATGATGTTCACTTTCTTGTCCGCCGGAATTTCTTCATCGGTGTACTGACTGAGCAGCTCCTCCGCCGCCTTGTGGGAATATCCCTCCGGGGGCGTATCCACCGCCGCGGAAACGCTGTGGAGAAACGGGTACACAAATCCCCGGGAAATCATGCTCTGGGTGGCGGACCACTGAACAATATGCTCGTCATTCCGGGCCTTCTGCTCATAAATGGTATTGTTGCTGTAAACACAGCTCCAAAGGGGCCAAACGCTCAAAAGCACCGCCACCGCACCGGCCAAACGCACCGGACGGCCCGGTTTTCCGCGCACCAGAAGTCGGAGAAACACCGTTCCCAAAATCACACATGCCAGCAGAAACCACAGACGCTTGTCCATGCGCAAATCATAATTTCCTGCCACGCCCATGGCCGTTGTAATACTGGAAAAATCCGCAGCCACAAAGGGGTCGTCCCGAAACAGGAGCTTGAAATAGCTGCCGATACTGGCCGACAGCACCAATACCGCCGTCAGCAGAAAGCCAACCCACGGCCGTCCGGTGAGAAACCAGAAGAAAAATACCAGCAACACACAGGGCAGGATATTCAGGAATGCAATCAGCGGGTGGTTAAAATAACCCAAGAATACGTCCCAGCTGTAATTGCCGTATGCCAGCGTCAAACTCACCAGTCCGATGCCGATGCCGGCGCACAGTAAAATCACCACATTCCAAAGCCAATACAAAACCGGGTTCCGGGAGGAAAGGTTCTTCCCGGAATCCGTCTGTACCGCAGTTTGTTCTTCAAAGAGTTTATTCAAAAAGGGTTTCCTCGCTAAGGATAGAATAAGTAAAAATCAGAAATCGATTTTCTCGTTGATGAAGTTGACCAGCTGGTCAATGGGCACACGCACCTGCTCCATGGTATCCCGGTCGCGAATGGTCACGCAGTTGTCTGCCTCGATGCCCTTTTCGGGATCGCCCACGGTGTCAAAGTCCACGGTGATGCACAGGGGGGTGCCGATCTCATCCTGCCGGCGATAGCGCTTGCCGATGGAGCCTGCCTCGTCGTAGTCCACCATGAAGTACTTGCTCAACTGATTGCGAATCTCCATTGCCTTGCCGCCCAGCTTTTTGCTCAGAGGCAGCACAGCAGCCTTGAAGGGTGCCAGAGCCGGATGCAGATGCAGCACGGTGCGCACATCTTCCTTGCCGTTGGAATCGGTCAGATGCTCCTCGTCATATGCCTCG
>CAJMMY010000034.1 GCA_905214605.1 uncultured bacterium
CTGCTGGCTGTCTGCGGCAAAAACGCAGTTCAGAAGGGCATCAAAGCCGGCGAGCTGGTGAAAAAGGTTTCCGGTATCTGCGGCGGCTCCGGCGGCGGCAAGCCCGATTCCGCTATGGGCGGCGGCAAGGATCTGACCAAGCTGGACGATGCGCTGGCAGTTGTGGACGATTTTGTGGCTGAAAAGCTGGGACTTTAATCAATCGGGAGGAATTGCATCATGACGGATTGTTTGTTTTGCAAAATTGTGGCAGGGGAAATTCCCTCCACGAAAGTGTATGAAGATGAAAACGTACTGGCTTTCCGGGATATCAATCCTCAGGCACCGGTGCATATTCTCGTGATTCCCAAGGAGCACATTACCAGTGCAGCTGCCATTACGGAGGAAAACTCCGTAGCGGTTTCCCGCTGCTTTGAGGCAATCAGCAAGATTGCCCGGCAGGAGCATCTGGACAATGGTTTCCGGGTGATTTCCAATGTGGGCGAAGATGCGGGACAGACCGTGCCCCATCTGCACTTCCATATTCTGGCCGGTGTGAAAATGGGCGAGAAAATCGTCTGAGACACGGGAAACAGAGAAAAAATAACCGAATGAATAAAAACCGGGCGTTCGTAGTGGCGGACGCCCGGTTTTTCTGTTATAATAACCCCATATTTTGCGAGAGGGGGCGCCGATGTGGCAGGAAAAGTGCAGGAAGAGAAACCCGCGATTCGTACCTTGGCATGGATTTCCGGCAGTTTCAGTGCAGCCGTGTTGGCGGCCCATTTTCTTGTACCGAAAGCATGGCTGCTGTGGGCGGCATTGATTGCGTTGTTGCCGCTACCTCTTGCGTTACTGCTCCGTTCCGCCAACCGAAAACGGCTATGCATCGTCTGTTTGTTCTGCGCGGCGGGATTTCTCCGGTACTGGGGATATTGGAATCATACGGTTTTGCCGCCGGAGCAGTTTGCCGGAACCGAGCAGACCGTGACGTTTCGGGCGGTGGAGTTTCCAACGACCTATGAGGAATACAGCTCTTTGACCGTTTATGCGGAGGAGCTGGATACCCGGGTGCTGCTGTACGATTACAATGAGCTGATGCCGGAGCTCCGCCCCGGAGACCGCTTTCGGGCGTCGGTGAAGTTCGTTTCTGCCGGAATCCGAAAAGGCGAGGCAACGGACACCTATTATGCCCGGAATGTTTTTCTGCGGGGCTATTTGACGGGCGCACCGGAACCGGAAACACCTTGGCGGGGCAAGGCGCTCTATGCACCGCAGTATGCGGCGCAATGGCTGGCAAACTCCATTCAGGTATGTTTTCCTCAGCAAACGGCAACTTTTCTGAAAGCATTGACCACCGGAGAGAAATCCGGTATTTATCAGGATTCCTCTCTGTATGTGCCCTTGTCATCTTCCGGAATGATGCACATTGTGGCGGTGTCGGGCACCCATGTCAGCTACGTGGTGTTCCTCTGCTGCGCATTGTTGGGCGTACGGAAAGGCGGTCTGTTCAGCATATTGGCCATTGTGTTCTTTGCCATGATGACCGGCTTGTCTCCGTCGGTGATTCGCGCCGGTGCCATGCAGTCGATTCTGCTGTTGGCGCCTATTGTCCGCCGGGAAAATGACGCGCCCACGTCTTTATTGGCTGCGCTGATGGGTCTGCTGCTGGTCAATCCCGGGTCTGTGGGCTCGGTGAGTTTGCAGCTCAGCTTTGCCGCGGTGGCGGGATTGCTGTTTGCTGCGGGACCCTGCTATGCATTTTTGCGGGAGCGGAGCGGGAGATTGTACCGGCTGTGCCCGGCCTTGGGAAAATTTGTCTGCGGATCGCTGTCTGCTACCATTGGCGCAACGCTGTTTTCCACGCCCTTGGCAGCAATCCATTTCGGTTTTGTCTCCATGTACGGGGCACTGACCAATTTGTTGGTGCTGTGGCTGATTCCCATTTGCTTTGCCGGCGGATTTCTCACGGCGCTGCTCCATGGCATTTTGCCCGGAGTTTCCGGAATTCTGGCAGTGCCGCTGACCAAGGTGACAGAACTGATTTTCCGGTTGACCGGCGCCATCGGGCGGCTGCCCGGCGCGGTGGTCAGCTTTTCCGGCAACCATTTGGCTGTGCTGATGGCGGTGTGCTATGGAATTTTGCTGGTGTGTATTCTGCTCCATGCCCGGGGCATTCGGGTCCGACCGCTGACGCCGATTTGTCTGTGCATTTGCGGGTATTGCCTGCTGACCATGCAGACCCGCTACTGGTATGAGCACCATGACGTAGCCGCGGCGGTTGATGTGGGGCAGGGGCAGAGCATTGCGCTGCTGTCCGGAAAAGATACGGTGGTTGTGGATTGCGGCGGAGGACGAGGACGAAATTTTGCCGGAGATTCAATCCGCTGCGGAGCGCTTGGGCACCGAAATTATCCGGGTGAAGGAAGATACCCGGTTTCAACTGGAACGGCTGTCATTGGTGACCTATTGCTCTCCCTACGGGGGCGAAAATGACGGATTGATGATATTGGCCGGGGTGAACGGATATGATACGCTGATTACCGGCGATGTGGACCAACGGGCAGAGGTTTGGCTTGCCCGGCACGGCGCATTGCCGGACGGAGAATTGCTGATTGCCGGGCATCACGGAGCGTCCGGCTCCACCGGACAGACCATTCTCGATGCGTTTCAGCCGGATACGGCGGTGATTTCCGTGGGATATAACCATTACGGCCGCCCGGCTGAGGCGGTGTTGGAGCGATTGAATCAAGAACAGATTCCGGTGTATCGGACAGATTTGTCCGGTGATGTTGAAATAAGGATGGAAAAACATGGCGAAGAAGGAAACGCTTGATTACGGAAAATTAAAACGGAGCTTGAAAGAAGAGGGGCTGCAGCGCATCTATCTGCTGTACGGCGCGGAAGAATACCTCCGGGAAGACTTCGTAAATCTGCTGAAGAGCGTGTGTCTGCCGGACGGAGAAGATGATTTCAGCTACAAGCGGCTGAATCAGGAAACGTTTTCTCTGCGGGCATTCGGCGATGCGGTGGACGCCTTGCCGTTTTTGACGGAGCGGACCTTTGTAGAGGTTCGCGGGGTGGATTTGAACCGGGTTACGGAATCCGATGCGGATAAAATGACGAAACTGCTGGGAGATGTGCCGGATTACTGCACGGTGGTGTTCGTGCAGGACGCGGGCTATGAACCGGACGGTCGGAAAAAGCTGACGAAAGCCATTCGGAAATACGGCCGGGACGTGGAGTTTACCGAGCAGCCCCAAAGCAACATTGTCAAGTGGGTGCGGAAACGTTTTGCTGCCCACGAAAAGCTGATTGACCCGGAAACGGCGGATTATCTGGTGAATTATTCCGGACATTTGATGCAGCAGCTCATTCCGGAAATTGAAAAAATTGCAGCCTATGCCCCCAATCAGGTGATTACCCGGGAGGATATTCATGCCGTGGCCTCCAAATCCGCGGAAACGGCGGTGTATGAGCTGTCCGACCAGCTGTCGGTGCGCGACTATGAGGGCGCTGCCCGGGTGATGGGAGAACTGTTGGGACGCAAGGATACCGAGCCGATTATGCTGCTGGCGATGATTGGAAACCAGATGCGGAATATTTATGCCGCAAAACTGGCGGAGCGGGAGCACCGGGATAAAACGTATCTCACGGAGGTTACCGGAGTGCGCTTTGATTTCCTGCTCCGGAAACTCCGGGAAAACGCGAAAAAATTCACTGTCGGCCGTTTGGAGCGGGCAGTGGAGCTGTGCGCGGAAACGGATTTCGCAATGAAAAGTTCCGCCGTGGAAGATGAGGATTTGTTGAAAGAATTGCTGATTAAATTGGCGTTTGACGAGTGAAGAATATGGAAAAAGTACGGATAGAAGAAGTCATCGTTGTCGAGGGAAAATATGACCTGAATACGCTGAAACAGGTGGTAGACGCGACCATTGTCACCACCGATGGATTCGGTGTGTTCCACAACAGTGAGAAACTGAAACTGATTCGCCGTATGGCGGAGACCCGGGGCATCATTCTGTTGACGGATTCCGACGGCGCCGGGTTTGTGATTCGCAATTATCTGAAAAGCGGGGTAGACCCGAAACTGGTGAAAAACGCATACATTCCGGACCAATACGGCAAGGAAAAACGAAAGCGGGAGCGATCCAAGGAAGGCAAACTGGGGGTGGAAGGAATGCGCCCGGAGGTGCTGTTGGAGGCGCTGCGGAAAGCCGGCGCCACCATGGACGGAACCCCCGCGGGGCAGCGGGAGGAAAAAATCTCCAAGGCGGACCTGTACGCATTCGGATTGTCCGGACGACCGGGCAGCAATCAGCGCCGGCAGGCGCTGATGCAGCGGTTGGATTTGCCGGAGCGGCTGTCTCCCAACGCACTGCTGGACGTGCTGAACGGCTTGATGAGCCGGGAAGAATTTTTGGAATTGTATCAAGAACAATGAGGGGATTTCCAGGAACGATTTCCGGTGCGGCGCGTTCCGTCATAATCCGGAAAAAATCGTGGGAATTCGTTAAAAATTTGCAGGGAATATTGTTTCCTGTTTCAAAATGTGATACAATCAGTTGATTCAAAACCGATACACCGATTTCGATTCCTACAAAGGAGGCATTTGCCATGAAATGTCCGTTTTGCGGCTACTCAGAAAGTAAGGTTATTGATTCCCGCCCTGCGGAAGAGGGCGTTTCCATTCGAAGAAGACGGGAGTGCTTGAGCTGCCAGAAACGGTTTACCACCTATGAAACGGTGGAGCGCATGCCCCTTGTTGTGGTCAAGCGGGACGGCAGCCGGCAGACGTTTGACAAAATTAAATTGATTAACGGTATGCTCCGGGCTTGCGAAAAACGGCCCGTGGGTCTGCAGGAAATCGAGAAAATCGCCGATGACATCGAGCAGGAACTGATGGGCAAGTTGGACCACGAAATCAGTTCGGAGGAAGTGGGCGGTTTGGTCATGGACCGGCTGAAAGAGCTGGACGAAGTGGCTTACGTGCGCTTTGCATCGGTTTATCGTCAGTTTAAGGACATCAATACGTTTATGGATGAGCTGACCAAACTGCTCAGCGACCGGAGCCCCACGGAATAAATCAGAAAATGCTGCGGAGGGTGGGGCGTTCCATGGAGACAATACTGTCTAAGTGGTAGCGCAGCTTTTCCATCGCCGCGGCGGTGCCGTCGGTGTCCGGGGATTGCAGACATTCCAGAACGTCGTAAAAGGCGTCGGAAGTGCTGTCAATTTCCGAGTGACGGAGAAACACATGGGTGTAGCCGTCGGCATTCAGCCAGATTTTCAGTGCAAGGCGCATTTCCATACGGGCTGTGTCGGTGTCTTCCGTCTGCAGCGCCGCAGCGGAGGAATCCAAATGCTGTCCGATGCGGTCGGACAGCGCGCTGAGATAGAAGAAATTTCCGAATGCGGACAGCAGAAGGGCAAGCAGCAAACCGGCTGCGCAGAGTTCTTTTTTCAAGAGCCTGTCTCCTTTGGTGCAACAAAAATTTCCCCGGCGGGACTCAACGTCAGCAGGTAGACGGCGCCCGGGTGGGAAATGCCATGGGCTTGCAGCGTTTTTTGCAGCCAAGCGTCATCTCGGCCGACTTTTCGCAGATTTTCGCTGAGCACCCGACCGTCATTGATGAGCAAGGTGGGATAACTGCCCGGCGGCGCGGGAATGTTCATTTGCCTGCAGGTGGGCGGCTGTTGGTCCGGAAAGAGAATCAAGTTCAGATTCCCGCCGGTTTCCAAAACGGCTCGCTCAATGGAGCTGATTTCCGTAGCGCCCTGCTGCCGCAGCTCCTCAAACAGCTCTTCCAGTGTAAAGCGGTTCTTCCGCATTTCAGTCTGATTGATGGTTCCGTTTTCGATGAGAATGCTGGGTTTTCCGCAGAGAAAAGCCCGAAAGCGAATGCTTTTGTTCACAAAACCGGTGACCAGAATTTCAAAGCAGAAGAGCATGAGCACCGGGATCAGACCGTTTAACAGCGGGATTCCGATGTCCTGCAGGGGAATGGCAGCCATGTCGGCAACGATGACGGCAACCACCAGCTCGGAAACTTCCAGCTGCCCCAGTTGACGCTTTCCCATCAGGCGCATAGACACCAGAAGTACAAGATATATGATTACGGTACGGAACATAAGAATGGCCATAGCAGGGCCTCCTTTGGGCGGACTTGATATGGGATATTTTTCCCCAAAACCGAAAGACTATACAAAACATTCCAGATCATGAACTGACTCCGGCTGTGCCGGATTTCAGTCTGTCAGCAATGGAGGGATTCTATGAAATTTACCAAAATGCAAGGCTGCGGAAACGATTATGTTTACGTGAACTGCCTGGAAGAGACCATCGCGGACCGCCCGGCTTTGGCGAAGCGGGTGTCGGACCGTCATTTCGGCATCGGTGCAGACGGTCTGATTTGTATCGACCGCTCCGACGTGGCCGATTTTAAAATGGATATGTACAACGCAGACGGCTCCCACGGCAAAATGTGCGGAAACGGTATCCGCTGCGTTGCAAAGTATGTATATGACCACGGCATGACGGACAAAACCGAGCTGTCCGTGGAAACCGGCAGCGGCGTGAAACAGCTGCAGCTGCAGGTGGAAAACGGCAAGGTGCAGACCGTGCGGGTGTGCATGGGCGCGCCGGAATTCCGCCCGGAATTGATTCCCGTGGCGGCAGAGGGCGAGAATTTCATTCAGCGCCCGGTGCAGGTCTCCGGCAAGACTTGGGACGTGACCTGCATTTCCATGGGCAACCCCCACGCGGTGGTATTTGTGGATAATGTGGACTGGCTGAATCTGGAAGAAATCGGCCCCCACTTTGAGAATCACCCTCTGTTCCCGGAACGGGTGAACACGGAGTTCGTGCAGGTGATTGACGAGAACACGCTGAAAATGCGGGTGTGGGAGCGGGGCAGCGGGGAAACGCTGGCTTGCGGCACCGGCTCCAGCGCCAGTCTGGTTGCAGCCGTGGTGTGCGGAAAATCCAACCCGAAGGTAAAAATGCTGCTCCGGGGCGGCGAGCTGGAAATCGAGTGGAACCGGGCAGAAAATCTGGTTTATATGACCGGCCCCGCCACCCGGGTATTTGACGGCGAAATTGACGAATAATCGAAGAGGAACGGTAACATGGCAAAAATCAATGAAAACTTTTTAAAGCTGCCCGGCAGCTATCTGTTTTCCGAGGTGGCCCGGCGCATTGCCGCCCACTCCGCCGCCCATCCTGAGGCCAAGATCATCAAGCTGTCCATCGGCGACGTGACCCGCCCCCTGGTCCCCGCCGTGGTAGAGGCCATGCACAAGGCGGTGGACGAGCAGGGGACCTATGCGGGCTTCCATGGCTATGGCCCGGAGCAGGGCTATCCCTTCCTGCGGGAGGCCATCGCCCAGTTCGACTATCAGAAGCGGGGGGTGGACATCCAGCCCCAGGAGATCTTCATCTCCGACGGCGCCAAGAGCGACTGCGGCAACATCGGGGACATCTTCGACGTGGACAACGTGGTGGCCGTGTGCGACCCCGTCTATCCCGTGTATGTAGACACCAACGCCATGGCGGGCCGGGCCGGGGACTTTGTGCCCGAGCTGGGCCGGTGGAGCCGCCTGGTGTATATGCCCTGCGTGGAGTCCAACGGCTTTATGCCCGAGCCCCCCAAGGAGAAGGTGGATATCATCTATCTCTGCTTCCCCAACAACCCCACCGGCTCTATGGCCACCCGGGAGCAGCTGAAGATGTGGGTGGACTATGCCAATAAGAACGGCTCCATCATCCTGTATGACTCCGCCTATGAGGCGTTTATCTCTGACCCCGACATCCCCCACACCATCTTCGAGATCGAGGGGGCCCGCACCTGCGCCATCGAGTTCCGGTCCTTCTCCAAGACCGCCGGCTTCACCGGCACCCGCTGCGCCTACACCGTGGTGCCCATGGAGCTGGAGCGGGACGGGGCCAAGCTGAACACCATGTGGAACCGCCGCCAGACCACCAAGTTCAATGGCGTGCCCTACATCGTCCAGCGGGGTGCCGAGGCCGTCTATACCCCCGAGGGCCGCCGCCAGATCATGGAGTCCATCGCCTATTACCAGAACAACGCCAAGGTCATCCGGGAGGGGCTGACCGCCGCGGGCCTGGAGTGCTTCGGCGGCGTGAACGCCCCCTACATCTGGATCAAGACCCCCAACGGGATGCCCTCCTGGGACTTCTTCGACCTGGTGCTGGCCAAGGCCAACGTGGCCACCACCCCCGGCGTGGGCTTTGGCCCCAGCGGCGAGGGCTTTGCCCGGCTCACCGCCTTCGGCGACGCTGAGGCCACCAAGGAAGCCGTGGAGCGGGTGAAGTCCGTCCTGTAAGGCCAATGACCCCATAAA